>NZ_CM001773.1:0-205983 GCF_000314895.2 Providencia sneebia DSM 19967
AAAGCCCCTATCCAATAAACTAGGGTCAGTTCATCAGGACAGAGGCTCTTGCTTTGGTGGAATATGGGTTACAAACTAAAATGCATTATAATAAAACGGTGATCATGATTACGTTTTTAGGCATAAGCTATTCTGAAATTACTTTATTTTGGCTTTCCAAAGAATCCATGTAGTCGGCATACTACCGCATTATTTGACTTCTCAGATTGCAAATGGATCTCCTATATGACATGGTTAAAGTCTTAGTGATTCATTGGATTATTAAACTTGGCAAAATCAAAGGGTGAAATAGTTTGTTCCTGATTAGCATCCAAATAATCCGCCCACCACTGTACCATCAATCGCCTTTCCTCAATATGTTCGGCTTTATGGATATAAGCAGCACGAACGGAATTACGCTCTTGATGGCTCATCTGACGTTCTACTGCATCCTTAGACCACAACCCTGATTCAATTAATGAGCTACATGCCATCGTTCTAAAACCATGCCCACAAATTTCAATTTTGGTATCATAACCCATGACGCGTAAGGCTTTGTTCACAGTATTTTCACTCATTGGTTTAAAGGGATTATGAGCGCCCGTTAGGATCAATTCATGTTCACCCGTCCATGCCCAAATTTCTTTCAGTATAATGATGGCTTGGTGGCTAAGGGGAACTAAATGCGGAGTGCGCATTTTAGCGCCTCTGTATGAGAATTTAACACCGGATATAGGCTTTCGCTGAGCAGGAATAGTCCATAAGGCTTTATCGAAGTCAATTTCAGACCAACGCGCATAGCGAAGTTCGCTTGACCTAATAAACACTAATAAATTTAACATCACGGCTAGGCGAGTGACGGGCTGCCCTTTATAAGCATCGATACGGGCAATGAGTTCAGGTAGACGGTCAAGATTAAGAGCTGGACGGTGTTGGCGTTGTACAGTCGTTACAGCCCCTGCGGTATCAATAGCAGGGTTATAGCCAATAATACCTGATTGCACCGCATAACGCATGACAGCAGCGATACGTTGCTGTAAACGCGCAGCGATCTCATAAATCTTTTTACTTTCTGCTGCGCGGATAGGGATCAGTAGATCAGGTGTTTTGAGGGTAGTGATATCACGTAGACCAATGTATGGGAATACATGTGACTCCAAACTCTTTAAAACCTTTTCACTGTGTGATTCAGACCATTTTTTATTGCTGGCATGCCATTGTCTTGCGATGGTTTCAAAAGAGAGATTAGCATCTGAGGCCGCTTTAGCCACACGTTTTTGTTCGCACGGATCAACACCGTTAGCAATCAGTTTTCTGGCTTCATCGCGTTTAAGCCTTGCTTCAGATAAAGACACATCAGGGTATAAACCTAAGGCTAAGGTTTTCTCTTTACCTAAGTGACGGTAACGTAATCGCCAATATTTAGAGCCATTGGTATGAACGAGTAAATGCAGACCTGCACCATCGGTGAGTTTATAAGATTTGACATCGGGTTTAGCGACCCGAATTTTAGCGTCAGTCAGTGCCATAGTCAGCTTCCTGAGAGATAAAGTGGGTACAAAATTCTATCGAACCAGTGTATACCCGCAATTGTACCCACGCAATGGGGTTGATGTGGGTAGAATCGAGTAGAATTCAGTTGAGTTGAAACTTTGGGAGAGTGTTGATTTTAGCGGGCCTTACAAACAAAAACAGACGTCGGTTGACGTCTATTGATAATAAGGTGGTGCCCGGACTCGGAATCGAACCAAGGATACGCGTTCTATACCAACTTTTTATTGATTAACAGTCGGTTACGTTTTCGCTTCGAGGAGCAATGTACCACTGTTTTGTACCGTTTTTCAAGTTTTTTATGACCAGCTAGACGTTATAATCTAGCTGGTGGATGTGTTAAAGTACCCGTTTGATATCTACTCCAGTTATGATAATTACTTTGAATCCGCTTTTTGTTTCCAATATAGTTGCCTAGCATCGTCAATATCGAATGTGCCATCTGGTTTTTCCTTCATCGTCACAAGTAACATTGATTCGCCTAGGTAATATTGTGATGCTTTATCACCTCGATTAGCTGCATCTTCCAGCAGTTCGATAGCTTTTTCTGTATTTTGTTCAACAAGATAACCTCGTTCATGCATGATCCAGAAGATCCAAAAGAAACAGTCCGTTCACTCATTTCCATTGCAATGAGTAATCAACTACAATGCAAAGGTAGCCATACTCCGCAGTCTACTTTGACTCAGGTTCTTAGTACAAATACCTATAAACAAGATTATGAATTGACGTATCAAAATGACAGTTTTGAAAATATGTCTCAAGTGTCCTAGATAACTAAGATCATCTAGGATAGTTCCATGAGAAAAAGTAGACTCAGTCAGTATAAACAAGCACGGTTAGTGGAATTATTAATGACTAAAAAAAAGCTATTACAGGCATTGGTTGACAAATATCAAAAAGATATAGATTTTTACCGTTCTGCCAAATACAACGAAACGCAGCTAAGAACTGACTTCTTAGACCAACTTTTTTCGATACTTGGTTGGGACATTACTAACGCAGCAGGTAAACCCACAAATGAACGTGAAGTTCTTGTTGAAGAAGGGTTAAAGGCAAAAGCTGGTGAAAATACGAAAAAACCAGACTATACGTTTAGATTATTCTCTGAACGTAAATTCTTCCTTGAAGCAAAAAAGCCAAATGTAAATGTATCAACCGCAATAGAACCTGCTTTACAGGTTAGACGATACGGTTTTACAGCCAAGTTGAAAATCTCTGTCTTATCGAATTTCGAATATACAGCGATTTATGATTGCTCTAACCCTGTTAAAGAAACTGACACAGTAGCGAACTCTCGAATCAAACTTTATCATTTCACTGAACTGGTTGATAATTTTGACGAAATTAACAAACTGGTCGGTCGAGAAAGTGTTTATACTGGTCAATTCGATAATGAATGGTTAGAAATCGAAAATAAGATACTAAAATTCAGTGTTGATGATCTATTCCTAAAGCAAATCAATGATTGGCGTTTGCGTCTGGCAAGTGAATTTTTGCAGATTAAAAAGGAACTTTCAGAAGAAGAGTTAAACGATCTCGTACAAAACTATATTAACAGTATCGTATTTCTCCGTGTCTGCGAAGATCGAGATTTAGAAGACTACGAAACTCTTTATCATTTTGCTCAAGCGAAAGATTTTCAATCTCTGGTAAATAAATTAAAATCATCTGATAAAAAATATAATTCAGGGTTATTTGCATTAGCATATATTGACGAGTTGATTAACAATGCTGATTCTTGTATCTGGAGTATTATAGAACAACTCTATTTCCCACAAAGCACATATTCTTTCTCTGTGTTTTCTTCTGATATATTAGGGAATATATATGAAATATTCCTGAGTGAAAAAGTTCGTGTCGATGAGTTTGGAAACGTTAAGATTCAACCAAAAGAAGAACATATTGACAGAGATGTCGTTACAACACCTACACATATTGTAAAAGAAATTATCCGTAATACTGTCGTAGAATACTGTAAAGATAAATCAGACGTTGAGATTCTGAATTCTAAATTTGCTGATATAGCTTGTGGTTCTGGTGCGTTTATTATTGAAGTGTTTCAATCTCTTCAAGATATTTTAGTGGATTATTACCTGAAACATGACAAATCTAAACTACAACAGCTATCAGAGCATACATATAAACTAAAACTTCAAGTAAAGAAAGAAATCCTTTGTAAATGCATCTACGGTATTGATAAAGACTATAATGCAACTAAAGCTTGTGCTTTTGGCTTATTACTAAAACTTCTTGAAGGTGAAAGTAAAGAAACTATTGGTAATACTACTCCAATTTTACCTGCGCTTGATGCAAACATTTTATTCGGTAATAGCCTGATAGATAGTAAAGACAAAGTTAAACAAGAAGATGTTTGTACAATAAATCCGTTCGATTTACTTGACCATCAGTTTGATGTAATTGTTGGTAATCCTCCTTACATGGCAACTGAACATATGAATCAGTTAATACCAAAGGAGTTTGAGATTTATAAGAAAAAATATAAATCAGCATTTAAACAGTTTGATAAATACTTTTTGTTTGTTGAACGTTCAATGCAAGCTCTCAAACAAAATGGGTATTTAGGTTATATCCTGCCGTCTAAGTTTATTAAAGTCGGTTCAGGTAAAAATCTTCGTAAACTATTGTCAGATAATAAGTATTTGTCTAAGTTCATTTCTTTCGGCTCGTATCAAGTATTTCAGAACAAAACAACCTACACTTGCCTGTTGTTTCTAAACAAAGCTGACCATGATGACTTTTCTTTCTATGAAGTGAAGGACTTTAAAAAATGGTTAACACGTGAAGATAAATCGTTGCTTTCAAGTACATATCAAACAAGCTCTCTTGATTCTGATACATGGGTTCTTGAGAAAAAAACCAATGATATTTTAAACTTGATGTCCTCAAAATCTAAACCATTGGGCGATATTGTAGGGAAAACCAATGTCGCAAATGGCATTCAGACAAGTGCTAATAAATACTACATCCATAAGGAAATAAAAACGGAAAATGGTTTTGTTTATTTCAAATATGATGGTGTTGTTTATCATATCGAAAAGGAATTGACTCGTCCTTATTTTGAAACAAATCGTAATGGAGAGGATAGTTTCTATACTTATAAAGACCTTGAGCCTAACTCCTTTGTGGTTTATCCATATAAAAAAGTAGGTAATAAAATTCAGTTTATTGAATATGATGAACTGAAACTACACTACCCTAAATTATTTGAGTTTTTGCACGTTGTTAAAGTTCATCTAAATCATAAGAAACGTTCTATTAAACCAGACCCAACGGGACCTAACGAATGGTACAGATACGGACGAAGCCAAGCGTTAGAGAACTGCGATGTTGACCAAAAGCTGATTGTCGGTGTGCTGTCGAATGGTTATAAATACAGTATCGATAATCATAGAACATTCGTTTCTTCTGGCGGCACTGCAGGTTATAGCATTATTAACGTCCCTAATGACGTTAAATACTCAATTTACTATATCCAAGCAGTTCTTACATCAAAGTACCTTGAATGGTTTGCTTCAATCTACGGTGAGATTTTTAGAGGTGGATTCGTAGCTCGTGGGACAAAGGTTCAAACGAGAATGCCTATACCAACCATTGATTTTGATGATCCTAAAGAGAAAGCTACTCACGATAAGATCAGTCTACAACAGCAGTCTTTGAACAGATTGTACGGTCAAATTCAAAAAGCTGGTGATAGAGAAAAGATTATACTTGAAAGGCAATTTGAACAAGAAAAAGCCAAAATGGACGATCTGATTAAGGATCTCTATGACTTGGGTGATTTAGATTCAGAAATCCCAACTGTGGAAGACCTTTATAAAAACCTTTAAACGTCCAGAAAAAATCAATGCAGCTTTTTAGCTGCATTGATTCTCTAACTTCATGTATCTATTTGCGTAATCTTCTATCTCTGAGCTTTTTCCATATCTCTACAAGTTTTTCATTCTCTTCTTGAGTAAAACCAAGCTTACCTAAGATTAGTGAGCCTTGTTGTCGAATCACACTTTCGATTTGACCATCCTTAATCAACTCGTTCAGTTCATCAGCGTTATGTTCTAACCCGTCAATGATCGGTATACAGAGCTTTTCTATCTCAGATGGAACCAGTTCAAGAACACCACCACCGTAAAAGCGCCCCTCAAGCTCGGCTGTAATGGCCGTTAGAGGGTTCAAAAAACTACAAACCAAGTTCTCAGCACTCGTAAAAGTTGAAGAAACACGATAAGCAGTATCAGTTGTGTACGCTCCAACCTTGTTATGGATTAAGCGTGGTGCATCTTGACAACGCTTTAACATACCAATCTCTGTACTATAGACAGAAGGAACTTTAAACCAAGGCTTACGTATGCGGCACTTATAACGCTTGTGATACTCTTCTGCTTCTCCTAATGCAATGTAGCTTTTGACATCTTCGGAAAGGTCTTGATACTCGTCATCTATATATAAGAAATTAGTCGGCAAACCTTGCGTTTGGTTTTCAACATGCTGTTTTTCATCATAGATAATGCCAGGGCAATGTTGGCTTCTGCCAAACATAGGGTGAGCGTAACGTTCTAATCCGTATGACTCAACTGTCTCATTATCAACGAGAAAATACTTGTTTGCACCTGTCACAATACCCACATCGACTTTTGCTATATCTTTAAACTTATGAACATCAGGGTGAGCAATTACTTTTTTGATTAGCCTAAGTTCATCAATGTCGAGAGTCGCTTTTGTCCATTTTCCTTCAACTGTTTCACCGTTTATTCCAACAGTGTTATCAAAGAGCAAGTCGGGGTCATCTTGAAGGAATTCAAAACCACTAACACTAACAATCCCTACACCTTGGGATGTTTCATCAGGATCTTGTTTTTTTTCTGCGAGAATAATTACCGCACCTTGCAGAGTCTCTTCAAACCAAATTTCTTTAGGATCGATTATTACAATCTTAGAACAAATATGACCTAAATAGCTTCTAAGAGACTGAGCGTGCATTACATGACTGATCTCAGATGGTATGACCATTCCCATTCTTCCACCTTCTTTGAGAAGGGCTAATGAAGATAGTAGGAATGGAACCCAAGCATTAGTATGCTTTGTAAATTTAAGGTCGAGTTGTTCAAAGACCAATTGAGCCTGTTCTTGAAAATTCTTTTCTAAGAACTGATAACGGATGAACGGTGGATTACCAAGAACACCATCAAAAATCGTTTGTTGTTTCTTGAGTTGTTCATTCGCCCATACAAGAAAGTCTCCCTCTGTGACAGTCGCGTTGTTAAGGTTGTTTACTTTACAACGATTAAGAGCTTTAGATGCTTCTGTATCGAACAATTCAAAGCAAGATAGTTTGATATTTGAATCACAATTATTATTAGCTACAGCTTGAATAAATACGCCATCACCACAGCTTGGTTCAAGTATGGTTGTAGGATTGTTGCTCAACACCCACTTTGTTACATAATCAGCTAAATTTTGTGGTGTATAATAGCCACCTCTTAATTTTTGTGAGGTTTGATCTGCTTTAAACTTCATCGTCTACCTTCGAAAAGCTTTGAATTAGTTCAGATTTTTTTCTTTTATGTGTTTCTGTGCTTTGTCTACGAACCAATCTTTGAGTGTCTGCTGTTCCATTGCAAGAATGGAATAAAGCGTTTTCTTTAGTTCAGGTTCAACTTCGAGGACTATGCGCCCTGATTCACCCTTTGCCATACGAGCACCTATGTAATGTATGTTATGTTACATAGAATACATTGGATCGATCTGGACCTAAAGATAAAATGAGAGCTAAATTTTAGAGGAGTGTTGTATTAACAAATCTTTTTTCACCATAAAGTTTGCAATGCTTCTCTTCTTTGTTTGTCTTATGACCGATCAGCTCACCGTCATATTGATCTATTCATAGAGCTGAATCATACTACTGTATAAGTATACAGTAACGTGATTTTTTATGAAAGTAATCCCACTTTTTTCCTCTGCTGGTATCACGGGCTTTGAGAGTCCTGCCGCTGAATACAACCAATTAGATCTATCTCTCGATGAGCTACTTGTCGAACGTCCTTCAAGCACGTTTTTAGGCTTTGCTCAAGGTGAATCGATGATTGACGTGGGGATTTTTGACGGTGATTTGCTGATAGTAGACCGTTTTCCAGTAGCAAAGCATAACGATGTTATGCCATCATTGGCTGACACAGGGATAATTTATTTATTCGCTAATAAATGATGCGCAGTGGCTTCATCGGTCACTAAACCTGTTACCCAACCGCCATTCATAACGGCTTGAATGGCTTTTGTTTTGTGTGCGCCACCCGCAAATGCGATCACAGGCTTATTTGGGGAAGGGAACAGTGGGACACTGGTGTGTGTGTCATCCAAAGCCGTAGAAAGTCGTTCACCGTTAGCTTGAATAAAATGCCCCAATAGTTCTGCGGCGACACCTTTTTCTAACAAGATTTCCAATTGTTCATCCGTGACGAAACCTTCAGAATTGAGTGGGCATCCTTTGCCGACTTCGCCAATACCAATAAAGGTAATATCTGCATTCAGGGCTTTTTCCGTGACTTCCTTATACACGCGATGTTGGCACCACATTACTTTATCTTCTGGGCTATCAGCATAAAGTGGTGCAGGTAGAATATAGTGTCGGCATTGTAATTTTTCTGCAAAACGTAATGGAATATCATAGCGTGTTGCTGAGCTATCACGGGCAATAGCGCCTATTAATGAAACACATTGGTGCTGGGAGGTTTCTAGGTAAGGAAGAGCATCAATAATACTGCGTAATGTTCTGCCTGAACCGATACCAATAACTTGAGGCTTATCGGGTTCGATTAATTGCTCCATGAGCTCAGCACCTGCCACTGAAATCATGTCGAGTGTCGCTTCTGTATCTAGTTGCCCTGACGGGACGACAAAGCAATGTGTTAGGTGATACTTTTGCTGGATTTCATTAGCGAGTCTTAAACACTCCGTAATCGGGTGTGTGATTTGCACCTGAACCATACCTTGTTCTTTTGCTAATGAAATAAGGCGTTGGGCGACTTGTCTTGATAGCCCAAGTTCATGCGCAATTTCCTGTTGTGTTTTGCCTGCCACAAAATATAGCCATGCCGCACGTGCAGCTTGTTCCATTTTTTTAATTCTTTCTGCATGAACATTCTCCTGCTGGTTTCGCTTATTGTAATTCTGGGCAATTGTTTATTAAAAGGGCAAAAGTCAATACCGTGAGCATTATCGCAGTAATTGTGATCAGATTGAAACTAAAATATAACAAACGGGCATATGCCCAAAAAATAGCAATTATTTAATTTTAGGGTAAGGGGTCACAATGCTAAAGCAGAAATCAGTGTGGATGCACATCGGTGCTGGGTCATTTCATCGTGCTCACCAAGCGTGGTATTTGCACCGCTTGTGTCAACAAGGGGATGATAGTTGGTCAATTGCCTTAGGGAATATTCGCAATGATGCGAATGCATTGCTTGATAACTTAACCAAGCAAAATGGGGAATATACCCTTGAAACAGTTTCACCTGAAGGTGAGCGTTATTATGAAAAAATTACTTCAGTGCGCAAAGTATTGCATTGGGATGAGAATTTAAGCCAGTTAGTGGAACAAGGTTGTGATAAAGCAACACGTGTTATTGCTTTTACAGTCACAGAAGCGGGCTATTATTTAACCCCACAGCATGAGTTAGATGCAGAACAGCCAGACATTAAAGCTGATTTAACGGGCAAAATGAGCTCGATATATGGTGCATTAACACAAATTTTACGTGTACGTTTAGCAGCTCATGGTGAACCTGTGACCTTGTTAAATTGTGATAATTTGCGCCACAATGGCGAACGCTTTAGACACGGCTTTTTATCGTTTTTACAATTAAAAGGTGAAACTGAGCTGTACCAATGGGTGAAAGAAAATACGCGTTCGCCGAATACCATGGTTGATAGGATCACGCCACGCCCAACCCCAGATGTGGCTGAACGTGTAAAACAGCATACTGGTTGGGATGATAAAGCACCTGTTATGGGAGAGGCATTCATTCAGTGGGTGATTGAAGATGATTTTATTAATGGACGTCCTGCATTAGAAAATGTCGATGTAGAAATGGTTGAGTCCGTTTTACCTTGGGAAGAAGCGAAGATTCGTATTCTGAATGCAAGCCACAGTTGCATTGCTTGGGCAGGCACCTTAATCGGTTTGAGCTTTATTGATGAAAGCACCCGCCAATCTGCTATCAAACAAATGGCATGGAATTATGTGACACAAGATGTGATCCCGTCATTATCGCCGAGTCCTCTTGATTTAGAACAATACCGTGATGTGGTACTCGCACGCTTTAGTAATCCTTATATTCAGGATACTAACCAACGTGTAGCCGCAGATGGCTTATCAAAAATACCTGGTTTTATTACGCCAACACTCCAAGAATGCTATCAGCGTCAGCAGACTCCGGCTGCGACGGCTGTGCTGCCCGCTTTATTTTTCGTATTTTTACAGCGCTGGGCTCGTGGTGAATTACCTTATGAATATCAGGATGGTGTGTTGGATGTGGCACTGTATCAAAAAATGATGAATAGCAGTGACGCATTGTCGCAATTTGTCTCAAGTGAAATGTTGTTCGGCTCACTCGCTCATTCTACTGAATTCCACGAATTGATGAGCAACACGGTTGAAAAAGTTGAAAATTGGCTCAAGTCACCTCAACAACCTCTGTAAGGAGAAAGGCGATGTACCTCGGAATTGATCTAGGCACTTCAGAACTTAAGGCCGTATTAATTAATGCTCAGGGCGAAATTGTTGCCTCAAGTCACATGGCATTAACAGTACAAAGGCCACATTCTCAGTGGGCAGAACAATCACCAGATAGTTGGTGGGAAGCCACTA
Organism: Providencia sneebia DSM 19967; assembly: GCF_000314895.2. GTDB lineage: Bacteria > Pseudomonadota > Gammaproteobacteria > Enterobacterales > Enterobacteriaceae > Providencia > Providencia sneebia. Next base: position 10,415 of record NZ_CM001773.1, read on the forward strand.
ACGCGGTTGCGGCTACCTTGCGCCAAAAAGCCCCAGAAGCATGGGCAGCGGTGAAAGCGATTGGTTTATCGGGCCAAATGCACGGCGCAGTATTATTAAACAGCGAACACCAAGTACTTCGTGACTGTATCTTATGGAATGACACCCGCAGTGCGAAGGAATGTGAATGGTTAATGGCAAATCACCCTGAGTTTCTAACGATTGGTGCTAATTTAGTGATGCCAGGTTTCACGGCGCCCAAGTTATTGTGGGTCGCACGCCATGAACCAGAAATATTCAAACAAGTTGCTAAGGTATTGCTTCCTAAAGATTATTTACGTTGGAAAATGACTGGTCAATTTACCAGTGATATGTCTGATGCGTCGGGCACATTATGGCTAGATGTGGTTAAGCGTGATTGGTCTGATGAACTATTGGCTGCAACTAATTTAACTCGTGAACAAATGCCTTCTTTAGTTGAAGGCGCTGAAAAAAGCGGTGTGTTACGGGCGGATTTAGCTTCCCAATGGGGGCTCAGCGCCGATGTAATTATCGCTGGTGGAGGCGGTGATAATGCGGCTTCTGCTGTTGGTGTTGGTGCGGTTAATGACGGTGATGCTCTAATTTCTTTGGGCACCTCTGGCGTCATTTTTGTGGTTAATAATCAGCTACAAGCAGCACCACACCAAGGCGTCCATGCATTTGCTCATGCATTGCCAAATCGTTGGCACCAAATGAGTGTGATGTTAAGTGCTGCCAACTGTTTGCGTTGGCTTTGCCAGCTTCTTTCCACAACGGAAAACCAGCTAATGGATGAAGTGGGGCAATTGACCGATGACGAGAAGAAGCAAGCGCCAGTATTTTTGCCTTACCTATCAGGGGAAAGAACACCCCATAATGACCCTTACGCAATGGGCTCATTCTTTGCGTTAAAAAATGAAACAACGCGTGCTCAGCTTGGTTATGCGGTGATTGAAGGAGTGACCTTCGCTCTGGCGGATGGCATGCAGGTTTTAACGCAAACGGGAACGCAAATTAGCCAGTGTAGCTTAACAGGGGGAGGTGCACGAAGTCCTGTTTGGGCGCAGCTTATTGCTGATGTTATCGATATACCGATTGTGACTCACCCGGCGAGTTCATCGGGGGCTTTAGGTGCGGCTCGTTTGGCATGGCTGGCGGACGGCGGTAATACAGAAACCGTGTGCCAAAAACCAGAAGTGCTGAGTACCTATTTACCACAAAAACAGTGCCAAACTTGGTTAAATCAACGGCTTGATGTTTTCCGTTTATTATACCAACAGCAAAAACAAGCAAGGGAATTATTGCCGCAGTAGGCGAGTGTGGCGGTGTTTCCCTACATATCACTGCCACGGTTATCTCTTCGCGATTGATTAAAATAACAAAATTAAAATGAGGAAACTGCAATGGAACAGAAGCAGTATTGGCTTGGTCTACCTAAGCATTTGTTCTGGGGTTTTATTGCCATCGCTATCTTTATGAGTGGTGATGGCTTTGAAATGGCTTTTTTATCAAAACATATTACTGATTTAGGGTTTACACCGGCGCAATCCGCGATGGTATTTACTGTCTATGGTTTAATGGCAGCCGTTGCGGCGTGGGCATCTGGTGTTGTTGCTGAAATTATCACCCCCCTAAAAGCCATGATGATCGGCTTTATTCTCTGGATTGTCATGCATGCCTTATTTATGGTATTTGGTCTCGGTATGAAAAACTATACCTTGATGCTGTTATTCTATGGTATTCGTGGGCTGGCTTATCCATTGTTTATTTATTCATTTATGATGATGCTGGTGCAAGTCATCCCTCGAGCGCATCTTGCTGCGGCTACGGGTTGGTTCTGGGCGATGTACTCGGTAGGCATTGGTGTTATCGGCAGTTATCTGCCTAGTTTTTCAATCCCAATGATGGGTGAAACAGGAACATTATGGATGGCCGTCGGTTGGATCGCTATTGGTGGCGCAATTGCTTATTTTAGCCTACGTAACATTCCAGTTGATCGCTCCAAAGTTAATTTACCCATGAAAGATAAAATTGCTGAATTGTCGCGGGCTGCCACCATTTTATTTACCAACAAAAACATCTTTATGGCAAGTTTAATCCGCATTATCAACACTATTTCGTTGTTTGGTTTTGCAATCATCATGCCATTACTCTTTGTTGACCGCTTAGGGTTCACCATCTCTGAATGGTTACAGATTTGGGCAGTTTTCTTCTTTGTCACTATTTTTACGAATATTTTTTGGGGAATTGTTGGTGAACATATTGGTTGGATCCGCCAAGTTAGGTGGTTTGGGTGCCTAGGTATGGCAATATCCAGCTTAATGTTTTATTACTTACCGGTTTATTTTGGTCATAATTTTGCCATCGCATTAATACCCGCCATTTTATTAGGTATTTTTGTGGCTGCATTTGTTCCAATGACGGCGGTATTCCCAAGTATTGAGCCACACCATAAAGGTGCTGCGGTCTCAATTTATAACCTTTCAGCGGGGCTGAGTAATTTTGCTGCACCGGCAATAGCCAGTTTAGTATTGCCTTTCTTTGATATTGTGGGTGTTGTTTGGGCATATACAGGTTTGTATATCTTTGCAGGAATACTGACATTCTTTATTAAAGTGCCACAACCCGGCTTTGAAAATAATCGCAAAATAAAACCAGCTAAGGTAGCGGCTGAACAACAAACTAGTCATTAAATTACTTTATCTATTACTCATTAAACCCTGTAGGTAGTGAATTATCTATGGGGTTTTTCTTTGTTTAAATAAACTTTATTGCCAAAACAAACTAAGAGCCTATCCCAAAAGGAATTGTCAGATAATACATAATGATAATTTCTGAGGGCGAAGCGTGACGGGCAACAAGTGGCAAATCAGTGATGAACTCTGGGAGAAAATGGCTCCTCTCATCCCGGAGCATAGAACTCAACACCCGCTGGGTACGCACCGCAAGCGGGTTGATAATCGCGCTGCAATGAACGCCATTTTCTTCGTACTCAGGACGGGTTGCCAGTGGAATGCGCTAAATGCCACCGGTATATGCTCGTCAAGCTCTGCTCATCGCCGATTTCAGGAGTGGCGGGATGCTGGCGTATTTGAACGCTTCTGGCAAAACGGGTTGCTTGCTTGCGATAGATAATTTCGGCAACTACATTTGCTTTAACAAGGAAAATGATACGGTCGTCTTTCTGGATTTTGAGACAGGAGAAACAGAGCTGATCGACAATACGTTTTCTGATTTCTTGCTCAAAATCAATAGGTAATATAAAAGAAACTTAAAGCGAGAATATTAGTAGAAATAAAGGGCCAAACTGGTCACTTAATTGGCTTATTAAAGCGACCAGTTTGCAATATTTTTCTACTTCTTATAGGAGCAATCAGTTATTCCCCGAAATTTCTTCCGTCGCCTCCTGACGCAGTTTATGGGCATCCATTCCGTTTAGCCGTTCAATGGCTCTGTCTGCGGCACTTTGACGGTTTCCATCCACGTTTAGCGTACTTCCTGAGCCAGTGACGGTACTTCGGGTAGGTTGCCCGTGATCGACAAAATAGGTATCCATTCATCCAGATTGACTTGGCTCCAATCTACCTGATTTAACTGACTCGCGGTCAAACCTTCACAGTTTGGTGACTTCACACTGCCCCAACCAAGACCCAATTGCGGACGCACTTGAATGATCCGTGAAAGTGGCGAAGTAAAGCAGCAATATGACTGCCGTTTTTCAACACAGGCACCTAAGAACTTAGACTTGCGGTTAGAGCCTACATAATGGCAACTCTTCAATACCCGCTTAGCGTTCATTTCAAACTCACTCAGCTCACATTTCCAGATAAGTTGAATGAGGATCATGGTGACTGAATAAATCATGTAGGGCGTCAGATAAGTATCCATTTAATAGTTTGAATTAAATAAAAAAAGAATACCATAACAGCCATCTTTACGGATATCCGTAAAGATGGCTTAAAATAGAGTTTAGTTTGATTAATGTTCTAGCTTATGGATGTCATTGGGGTACCACGACATTCTTTATTTCCCGCCTTAAGGGATGAAAGCGGTTTGACTCTCATGTTGTTGTCCTATCTATCCCCCCGTATGATAAACATATCCTCCACTGTGAAAAATCCCCCCTTGTTCAAGACAAACATCACGTCCATAGCGTTCATAGTCAAAGTAATGGGATAAATGACCCAGTTGGGCTAAATCATAACAACCACTTTCTTCTATCCAGTAATAACCTAAATCATATTCATTATTGACCCCCGCTAATTGCTGGAAAGAATCCAAGTTATCCGCTAAATGAATTAAATCATGGATTGAACTCGTTGAAGAACCGATTTCAATTGCCGCCTGGTAAAGGTCAATGTCATCAGGCGATAACATGGCTAATTGCGTGGCTAACTCGTTCAACTCATCTAAAAGACTGTATTCTGAAATGTGGGAAGAAAGGCCATCAATGGAGGATTCATAGTCGGTCAAGAAATACTCTTCATAGTGAATACCATCAATGCCAATCCGCATTAAACAGTGTTCTATTTCTTTTGAGGTTGCTGGAAGCTCAAGCCACTCACCGACCAGTTCACCTTCGTTATATTTACCTAAATTCGTAATAAAAACAGAAATCATCCCCGATTTTAGGCATGGGGAAGCCGTCGCAGTTATACGCATATTCGTGTCCTATTATTGATGTATTGTGATTTAATTAATGGCGATATTTTGATAAAGGGAGCTATTTCCCTTTAGAAGCTGATGTTGATATAAAATCCCCATCAGCTGAAAACAGATAATCTGCTTTAAACGTGATTAATGACGTTTTAGATCAGGATAATGAGTTGCCTTACAATCCCGATAACATGTTATGCTTTCTATCATGATTTATTTTTGTGTGGGTTAAAACGAAAAAAGCCCCTGCCAATAAACTAGGGTCAGTTCAGACTCACAGACTCCTAAGAGATGAAACCCCATCAGGGGGTTCCGTTAACTTATGGCTATCAATCAAACGTGTATTCACACTCGATACATTCATAACGGTCAAATACCACGCCATCTAAAGCTGAACCACTCACAGCCCCAGCAGTAGCTCCAGCTACTAAACGTCCAAATAGAGCGCCTACCGCAGCACCAGCAATCGTCCCTACAACAGGAACAGCAGAGCCGATAGACGCTCCAGCTAGTGCGCCTGATACGCCACCAGCAACAGCTCCGGTCTTTTTCCCGATATGACGTTCACGAATGCGAGTTGAATCGCAGGCCGGGCAACGAATGTAATTTTCCATGATAATTTCCTTTTAGGTTGATTTAAAAGCAAAAAAACCCCTGTCCGTGAGGACAGAGGCTTTCAGTGATAAAGCTTCTTTATTGAATGAGATGTATTACGATAAATCGTGGTTAGTTATCATGCGTTTTGACGATGAGAATTCCCATGAACAATATTGCCACCATTTCGCAATGAATCGATATAGTCGGCATACCACTGCATCATTTCACGTCTCCCTGCCAAATATTGCGCCATGGTTATAGGTTCCACGTATCGCATTTTTATTGCTATGCGCCAGCTGTGTTTCAATCCAAGCGCTGTTAAAACCTTTCTCACGATAATCCTCATCTCGTGGCGGAGACCGTGTCCTGTTAGCCTTCCTTCATACCTAAGCAATTAAATCGCTTTCTTGACTAACCAGCTTTTGATGAGTATCTAGCAAGGTATGCAAAACTGTATCTGCAAGCCTCACACTATCTCATTGCCTAATTTAGCAAAACTAAACGGCGAAATTTCCCTTTCCCTATTCGCATCCAGATAATCAGCCCACCATTGCACCATCAGTCGTCTTTCCTCAATATGCTCAGCCTTATGAATATAAGCAGCTCTTACTGAATTGCGTTCTTGGTGGCTCATTTGCCTTTCTACTGCATCCTTCGACCATAGCCCTGACTCAATCAACGAGCTACAAGCCATCGTTCTGAAACCATGTCCACAGACTTCCGTCTTAGTGTCATAGCCCATCACACGTAACGCGTTGTTAACTGTGTTTTCACTCATTGGTTTTCTAGGATTGTGATCGCCGATAAAGATCAGTTCGTGGTTGCCACTGAATTGATAGATCTGTTTTAAGATCTCAATGGCTTGTCGGCTTAAAGGGACTAAGTGAGGAGTACGCATTTTTGATCCACGATGAGAGTGCTTAACCCCTTCTATCGCTTCGCGTTCAGCAGGGATCGTCCACATGGCATTATCAAAATCGATTTCATCCCAGCGAGCAAAGCGCAATTCACTGGAACGAATAAAAACTAACAAGGTAAGTTTGACAGCAAGTTTAGTTAAAGGTCTTCCCTTATAATCATCGATACGTTGTAAGAACTCGGGTAGACGTTTAAGCTCTAAAGCGGCTCTGTGGACTCGTTTACCTGTCGCAACTGCACCCGCCATGTCTTGCGCTGGGTTATAGTCGATTAAACCGCTTTGTACAGCATAACGCATTATGGCTGTCACACGTTGTTGTAAACGTGCTGCAACCTCAAGACGTCCAGACATCTCTACGGCTTTAATCGGTTCAAGTAGATCACGAGTGTTTAGTTCGGCAATATTGCGTTTACCAATAGCAGCAAAGATATTGTCCTCAAGGCTTTTAAGGACTCGATGGCTATGCCCTTCTGACCACTTTTTATTGGTCGCGTGCCAATCACGAGCTACCTTCTCAAAGGTGTTAAATTCCTTTTGCTGTTCTTCCTTTAATTCTTTCTTGAGCTCGCGAGGATCGATACCTAAAGCGACTTGCTTTCTGGCAGCATCCCTTCTTTCTCTTGCATCCGCTAAAGAAATTTCAGGGTATACACCAAAAGCCATCAAGTGTTGTTTACCGCCAAAGCGAAAACGGAAACGCCAATATTTAGAACCATTGGGGTGAATATAAAGAAACAAGCCATCACTGTCTGTCAGTGTATAAGCTTTATCTTCAGGTTTAGCTGCACGAACTTTTGTATCGGTTAATGCCATATTCTTTATCCTCTTCACCCCAGAGTGAGTATATAAACGAGATATCTCAGATTACAGTCGATGATTTCGAGTTACATAAACAACTAAGTATCTACGCCAAAGGCTGCGCCTGCATTGCTTTAGCATTGGTAATTCAAGATATAATGAGTATACAAACATTATCGAAGCGAAGATATACTCAGTTATATACTCACTCGGAGGTTGATGTGGGTTGAGTTAAGTTGACATACATTGACTGAAAACGCGAGGGAAGCCTTGCAAATACTGGATTTTAGATACAAAAAAAGACGTCGGTTGACGTCTCTTGATGTTCTTATGGTGCCGAAGGCCGGACTCGAACCGGCACACCCGAAGGCGGTTGATTTTGAATCAACTGCGTCTACCAATTCCGCCACTCCGGCACGAAGTGATGTGTTTCTTGGAAAACGTGGTCATTATACTTGCCTTGTCTTGACTAGCAACATTTATATTGAGAATTCAGTTTGTTCGCTTAAAAAAAAAGCATCTTGAGTAAATCATCATCGGGTTTATTATTTGATCGTTTTTATTTATCCATTCGTTTGCGGTTATGTTACTTTAATCAAATATTTGATTTAATCACTCGCTTGTATATTGTTACTCGCGGCGTAATGCCACTATGTTTGGCAATGTTGCACTTATATCAATACCAAAGGTATGAAAAACATGGGTTTCCTAAGTTGGATAGCAATAGGCATTGTTGCTGGCATCTTAATTGGTGCTTTGATGAAAGTCTTTTCGAAAAAGAAATAAATTGGCTCTAAAACATATTGAGACCATTGGCAAAATTATTACATCGGCTGGCTGCTAAACATGAAGAATTCGTTATTAAAAATGCTGTCCGTTTCTACCTTAGCCCTTGCATTAGCGGCTTGTACAAGCACGACAGAAAAACAACCAAAATTATTACAAGGCAATGATGCCATATCAAATGACTGGCGAGTCTTTGAAGGAAATCAGCGTACCTATGAGCGTGTCGCTAAAATTGTCGATATGTATGCAAACCGCATCTTCAATGAAAGCGATGCCCGTGGAATGGCTATTATTGTCATTGATAATAACCAATCTTTATCACGTTATTACGGTGAAACTGCGCCCGGAAATGGTAAAAAACCGGGGCCAAATTCGCTGATCCGTATAGCTTCTATTACCAAATTGATGACCAGCGAGATTTTAATTAAGCTCGAACAAGACCATAAATTATTAATCACAGATCCATTACAACAATACAGTTATCATGGCGTTTCTGTTCCTGATAATAATAGTGGGCAACCTATCCGTTTGTACCATCTCGCTAGCCATACTAGCGGTTTACCAAGAGAACAACCTGGCGGAGTCTGGGGGCGCCCTGTATTTATATGGCCAACACAAAGCAATCGTTGGACTTGGCTGAAAAACGGAAAACTTGATGCAACACCGGGCACTGAAGCATCTTACTCCAATCTTGCTTATGACTTATTAGCGGATGCAATGATTAAAGCTTCAGGTCAATCTTACCCACAACTTTTTAGCCGATATGTCACTTCACCGGCCAAAATGACGAATACAACTTATACGCCAAATGCTTCTCAATGTGCTCGGTTAATGATAGGAACAAAACCGAGTCCATGTCACAACACATTGGCCGCGGCAGGTAGTGGTGGCGTTTATTCTACACCTGCTGATATGCAAAAATGGATGCAAGAGTTTTTATCTACAAATAAAAATTTAAGGAAAGTGACGGCTGCACGTGAGCAAGGTATCTATTTTCCTAGAGAAAAATTACTAGAAGTGAAAGGCATGGATGTTGCCGGTCACGCTGATGGGTTGGGCCTTGGCTGGGTTTATATGAAACCACAAAATGGCAAACCTGGAATTTATCAAAAAACAGGTGGTGGTGGTGGATTTAATAGCTATATGGCTATGATCCCCCAGCAAAATATTGCGGTATTTGTTGTTATGACCCGAAAAGACAGTAGTAAATTTAGTAAGCTTACGGCTGGAGTAAATGAGATGGTTGCTGCTTTGTCGTTTAATCATGCGTATGGAAAAAGATGAAAGCGTACCGCTGACGCAGTAAATGCAATAGCGAGTTATATCCCAACCCTAAAAAGTGGTGCTTTACGATTGATCACTTTTAAGCTTACGACACTACCGTAATTTCTCACAAGATATTGAAATAAATATTCAATTCACCGTTACCGAGTTGAAATGACTGAAGATTTTAATCATTTCATCCGTAACGGTGAAATTTTTATTAATTGATCATTCGCTAAGCGTTATTTACGTTTCACCAATAGCACGATACTAACCACTAAGAATAAGAGACTTGGTAAAAGTGCCGCTATTATTGGTGGGATCGAGTAGACCAAACTCCAACGACCAAATCCTTCATTCAATACATAGAAAATAAATCCACCCACAATACCGGACACCACTCGCACGCCCATAGGAACAGTACGTAATGGCCCAAAAATAAATGAAACAGCCATGAGCATCATGACGGCGGCAGATAATGGGGATAAGATTTTTTTCCACATACTTAATTGATAAACAGCAGCAACTTGCCCGCTCTCTTTCAAGTAAGTGATGTATTGATAAAGTCCTCGAATAGATAATGAATCAGCATTCAAAGATACAATACCTAATTTTTCAGGCGTTAAGTTAGTTTTCCAATCTACCGTTAAACGCTGAGCTCCTTTGATTTTTCTCTCATTACTTAGGATAGATTCATCAACTTGGGACAATATCCACTGTTTGTTATCTTTATCATATTCACCGCTCGATGCGAACATAACAGACTGTAATTTGTTATGGTCATCAAAGCGATATATAGAGACTTCTTGGATAGATGTCGTATCTGCAATTCGTTGGATATGAATAAAATCATGCCCATCTTTTGCCCACATACCTTCATCTGTCACAACCAGCGTTTTCCCAACAATTTTTTCTGCACGATAATTTCTAGCCCATTGGTCACCTGCCGGTGCTACCCACTCACCAATGAACATAGCAACAATAACTAGCGGAATAGCTGTTTTCATCACAGACAGTGCGATTTGTAGGCGGCTGAAACCGGATGCTTGCATGACGACTAATTCACTGCGAGAAGCTAATGCACCTAAACCTAATAGTGCTCCCAATAGTGCCGCCATTGGGAAAAAGATATCAATATCCTTAGGCACAGTCAGTAAAGTGAATACACCAGCACTTAGCGCGGTATAATCACCATCCCCGACTTTGCGGAGCTGCTCGACGAACTTAATTATCCCAGCGAGTGAAACCAGCATAAATAAGGTCATCAAAATAGAGTTCAGGATAGTTCGTCCGATATACCTGTCTAAAACACCAAACATCAGGCAACCCCTCTATTAAATTTCATTCGCAAGCGACGCATTGGCACGGTATTCCAAATATTAAGAATGATTGCCAAAATTAAATAACCGATATTCACGGCCCACATTGCATATTTCGGGTCAACATCCCCCTTCTCCGCGCTATTGCGCAGTGTGCTTTGTAGTAGGAAGAAAATAAGGTATAGCAGCATAGCAGGAAGCATACTCAAAACACGCCCTTGGCGCGGATTCACTTCACTTAATGGCACAACCATCAATGCCATCACAACCACAGAAAAGACAATTGTTAAACGCCAATGGAATTCTGCATTTGAGTCGAGATCATTTGCTTTCCATAGCTCAGACATGCTTTTTTGTTCAACACGATCCTTTTTCTCTTCACTGGTTTTATGGTCAATGATGGCTTGATAATTTTTAAATTCAGTAATGCGGAAGTCGCGTAAAAGAGCAGTGCCTTCATAACGCGTCCCTTCATCTAGCACAACAACTTGACGACCATCAGCATCCTCTTTGATATAACCGCTATCCGCAACCACAACTGATGGGCGCTGTTCATTCGCCTGATGTAGCTGAGCGAGAAAGACATTTTTAAAGTTGTTACCTTTCACATCACCAATATAAAGGACAATGTTACGATCTTTTGTCGTTTTAAATTGGCCTTCAACCATAGCAGCAAGTCCTGGGTTTGCCTGAGCATCTGCCAACACTTGTTCTTGATATTGAGAAGACCACGGGAGCATCCAAGTGATATTACCAATCGCAACTAGGGCTGTCAGCGTTGCTAACACCAAAGCGGCTTTGACTAAAACACTTTTACCCAAACCGCAGGCATGCATCACCGTAATTTCACTTTCGGTATAAAGTCTACTGTATGTCATTAAAAGCCCAAGAAATAGGCTCAAAGGTAAGATTAATTGCGCCATTTGTGGCACACCTAATCCTAATAAAGGTAATACTAAGCTTGATGGAATATTACCCTGTACCGCAGCCCCGAGAACATCGATAGACTTTTGGCTAAAAAAAATCAACATCAGCACAAATAAGATGGCTAATTGACTTTTCAGGGTTTCACGTACCAAATATTTAATAATAATCACGCTTATACGCCTGTGAAAACTTGTCTTTTGGGTGGAAAATGGCTAAGTTCGTTTAATATCTACCATTTATTAACATATACTCTGGCTCATTCTATGACTAGAATGATATAAAAGCATTCTCTATACTGATAACCCAATCAGAACATGCTTATTATTATCTAAAAACCAGATATTCGCGCAGTTTAACATAAAGAGTTCATTCTCTATGAGGTAGATGATGCGGAACGCTAATTTTAGCGAGAGCATGAGCCTTTGTCTTTAAGATTCAGGAGAACGCATGGAGTTTAGTGTAAAAAGTGGTAGTCCGGAAAAACAACGTAGCGCATGTATCGTTGTCGGAGTCTTTGAACCACGCCGTCTGTCCCCTATAGCTGAACAGCTGGACAAAATAAGTGACGGATATATCAGCGCCCTGTTACGCCGCGGGGAACTTGAAGGTAAAGTAGGCCAATCCCTACTACTCCATCATGTACCAAATGTGCTGTCCGAACGTATTCTACTCATTGGTTGTGGTAAAGAACGTGAGCTAGATGAACGTCAATTTAAACAAATCATTCAGAAAACCATTAATACGCTGAATGAGACAGGTTCAATGGAAGCCGTTTGCTTCTTAACTGAGCTGCATGTTAAAGGCCGTAATAATTACTGGAAAGTACGTCAAGCCGTTGAGACAGCGAAAGAATCACTGTACGTATTTGACCAATTAAAAAGTAATAAGACTGAACACCGCCGTCCATTACGCAAATTGGTCTTTAATGTGCCAACACGCCGTGAACTGACCAGTGGCGAGCGCGCAATTTCTCACGGCCTCGCGATTGCATCTGGCGTTAAAGCGGCAAAAGATCTTGGAAATATGCCACCAAATATCTGTAATGCAGGTTATTTGGCTTCTCAAGCGCGTCAATTAGCCGATATTCCTGACAATAGACTGACAACTCGCGTCATTGGTGAAGAACAAATGAAAGAGTTAGGCATGAATGCTTATCTCGCAGTTGGTCATGGTTCACAAAATGAATCGCTGATGTCTATTATGGAGTACAAAGGCAACCCAGATCCGGATGCCAAGCCAATTGTACTGCTTGGTAAAGGCCTCACATTTGACTCAGGTGGTATTTCCATCAAGCCTGCTGATAGCATGGATGAAATGAAATACGACATGTGTGGTGCTGCAACTGTTTACGGCGTCATGCGTTTTGTCACAGAATTACAATTGCCTATCAATGTTGTCGGTATTCTGGCTGGCTGTGAGAATATGCCAGGCACCAATGCTTATCGCCCAGGTGATATCCTCACCACAATGTCAGGTCAAACAGTTGAAGTTCTGAATACAGATGCGGAAGGCCGTTTAGTGCTGTGTGATTCTCTGACCTATGTTGAGCGTTTTGAGCCTGAATTAGTCATTGATATTGCAACACTAACGGGTGCATGTGTTATTGCTTTAGGTAGCCACTACACCGGTTTGATGTCGAACCATAACCCTCTTGCTCATGAGCTACTTAATGCCTCAGAACAAGCTGGCGACCGTGCATGGCGTTTACCATTAGCTGACGAATATTATGATCAAATTGCATCTAACTTTGCTGATCTAGCAAATACAGGTGGTCGTCCGGGTGGTGCTATCACTGCGGGTTGTTTCCTTGCTCGCTTTGCAACGAAATATAATTGGGCTCACTTGGATATTGCAGGAACAGCATGGCGTTCTGGTAAAGCCAAAGGTGCGACAGGTCGTCCTGTATCAATGCTGTCACAATTTCTACTAAATCGTGCTGGCCTCAACGTTGATGAATAACAAACGTTGATTTTGATTTGCCTTAACAAATCAAATTATTAGTTGATTTAATAATATTCCCGAATCGCGTAATATCGTGATTCGGGATATTATTTTTTATATGAATCAAACCACTTTAGGTCAACAGACTTTCCTCTGAGGAGTTCATTTGCGGCTGCCCAGAAAAAAGATATAATTTTCAGTCTGAATGTTGATAAATCCTATGAATTGAATCTATTGTTATTTATCGAATAACAATAGATTGATAATGCTGCAATGCGAAGAATGACGGGTAGAGAGATGAAGAACGCTATTTTTTATTTACTGGAGCACCCTTCACCGCAAGAAGAGCTTGAAGCTCATGAATGGCTAGCTTGTGAGCTTGCGGCGCAAATGTGGCGTAATGGAAAACGCGTTTTAATCACCTGTGAAACGGCAGCGCAAGCAGAACAGCTTGATGAAGCACTTTGGCAAAGAGATCCCCATCAATTTGTGCCTCATAATTTAGCCGGGGAAGGTCCAAGATATGGCGCCCCCATTGAGCTTTGTTGGCCGGGTAAACGGGGAAATGCTCAACGAGATGTATTAATTAATCTTCAAAGCCAATTTGTAGACTTTGCCACCACCTTCCATGAAGTGATAGACTTTGTTCCTATTGATGAAACTTTAAAACAGTTGGCGCGTGATCGATATAAAATTTATCGTAGCGTCGGCTTCAATTTGACTATGGCCACACCGCCAACTAACTAAATAACGATACAGATAAAGATGGAAAAAAAACCTGAGAATGCAATTGCCGAGCCTTCGCTCGATAAAACCTATAACCCAGCTGAGATTGAACAATCTCTCTATGCTCACTGGGAAAAAAGTGGCTACTTCAAACCAAATGGTGATACCAGCCAAGACAGTTTCTGTGTCGTAATCCCACCACCGAACGTCACTGGTAGCCTGCATATGGGCCATGCTTTCCAACAAACAATTATGGATACCATGATCCGTTACCAACGCATGCAAGGTAAAAATACCTTATGGCAAACAGGTACTGACCATGCGGGTATCGCAACACAAATGGTTGTTGAGCGCAAAATTGCAGCTGAAGAAGGTAAAACTCGCTACGATTACGGTCGTGATGCTTTTATCGACAAAATTTGGCAATGGAAAGCAGAATCAGGTGGCACCATTTCCCAACAAATGCGCCGTTTAGGTGATTCTGTTGATTGGGAGCGCGAACGATTTACCATGGATGAAGGCTTATCAAAAGCAGTTAAAGAAGCGTTCGTTCGTCTATATAAAGATAACTTAATTTATCGTGGTAAGCGCCTAGTTAACTGGGACCCTAAATTACACACTGCAATTTCTGATCTGGAAGTTGAAAACCGCGAAATTAAAGGTTCAATGTGGCATCTGCGCTACCCATTAGCAGATGGTGCAAAAACAGCAGAAGGTCAAGATTACCTAGTTGTAGCAACGACTCGACCAGAAACCATGCTTGGTGATACTGGTGTTGCGGTCAACCCAGAAGATCCTCGCTATAAAGATTTAATTGGCAAAGAAATTATCCTGCCATTAGTCAACCGCCGTATTCCTATTGTTGGTGATGAACATGCCGACATGGAAAAAGGCACAGGTTGCGTCAAAATCACACCTGCTCATGACTTTAACGACTATGAAGTTGGTAAACGCCACCAGCTACCCATGATCAATATCTTGGACTTAGACGGTAATATCCGTAATGAAGCCGAGGTTTTTGATACTAACGGGAACCCATCAACAGCTTATGCTAATGATATTCCTGAAGCTTACCGTGGTGTTGAACGTTTTGCTGCACGTAAAGCGCTGGTTGCAGAATTTGAACAGCTTGGATTATTAGTTGATATCAAACCTCATGATTTAACGGTTCCTTACGGTGACCGTGGTGGTGTTGTTATCGAGCCAATGCTAACTGACCAATGGTATGTTCGCACTAAGCCATTAGCGGAAGAAGCTATTAAAGCGGTTGAAGATGGCCGCATTCAGTTTGTGCCTCGTCAATACGAAAACATGTACTATTCTTGGATGCGTGATATTCAAGACTGGTGTATTTCTCGCCAATTATGGTGGGGCCACCGCATTCCTGCTTGGTATGATGATAAAGGCAATGTGTATGTGGGTCGTGATGAAGAAGAAGTCCGCCGTGAAAATAATCTCGGTGCAGAAATTGCCCTTCGCCAAGATGATGATGTGCTCGATACGTGGTTCTCATCTGGTTTATGGACTTTCTCAACACTTGGCTGGCCAGAAAATACAGAAGCACTGAAAACATTCCATCCAACGGATGTGTTGGTCAGTGGCTTCGACATTATCTTCTTCTGGATTGCTCGTATGATCATGCTGACAATGCATTTCATCAAAGACGAGAATGGCGCTCCTCAAGTTCCGTTTAAGACAGTCTACATGACAGGTCTTATCCGTGATGAAGAAGGCCAAAAAATGTCAAAATCTAAAGGGAATGTTATCGACCCTCTGGATATGATTGACGGAATTTCATTAGAAGGTTTGCTGGAAAAACGTACTGGCAATATGATGCAGCCTCAGCTTGCAGAGAAAATTGCTAAACGAACTCAAAAAGAGTATCCAGATGGTATTGAAGCTCATGGTACTGATGCCCTGCGCTTTACCTTAGCCGCTCTTGCTTCAACGGGTCGTGATATCAACTGGGATATGAAACGTCTTTCTGGCTACCGTAATTTCTGTAATAAGCTCTGGAATGCTAGCCGTTTTGTGTTAATGAACACAGAAAACCAAGATTGTGGTCAACAAGGTGGCGAAATGAGCTTCTCCTTGGCAGATCGCTGGATCATGGCGCAGTTCAACCAAACCGTGAAAGCTTACCGCGAAGCACTTGATACTCATCGCTATGATATCGCAGCGGGTATTTTATATGATTTTACTTGGAATGAGTTCTGTGACTGGTATCTTGAGCTGTCTAAACCTGCGGTACATAAAGGTAATGAAGCGCAAGTCCGCGCAGCACGTTTCACACTCATTGAAGTGTTAGAAGGCTTACTGCGCCTTGCACATCCAATCATTCCATTTATCACTGAAACTATTTGGCAACGCGTCAAAGTGGTCAAAGGCATTGATGCGGATACTATCATGCTACAACCATTCCCTGAATTTGATGCAACTAAAGTTGATGAGTTAGCATTAAGTGACTTAGAGTGGATTAAAGAAGCCATTATTGCGGTACGAAATATTCGTGCTGAAATGAATATCGCACCGGGTAAACCACTGGATGTGATGTTACGTGGTGCATCAGAAGATGCTAAACGCCGAGTTGCTGAAAACCAAAACTTTATTAAATCAATGGCTCGCCTTGCTAGCATTGTTGTATTGGCTGAAGGTGAAGAAGCACCTATTTCGGTGACCAAACTGGTCGATGGTGCAGAAATCTTAATTCCAATGGCAGGCTTGGTAGATAAAGAAGCTGAACTTGCTCGTCTTGATAAAGAGCTAGAGAAAGTCATTAAAGAAATCACAGCTATTGAAAGCAAGCTTGCTAATGAAGGTTTTGTTAGCCGCGCCCCAGCTGCTGTTGTTGAAAAAGAGCGTGAACGTTTAGCTGCCAATATCGAAGCTAAAAATAAATTAGAAGCCCAGAAAGTGACAATAGCTTCACTGTAATTCTTAGCCTCTGATTTTTCTAAAGCCTTTATTGTTCAATCAATAAAGGCTTTTTATTTTAATGAACAGTAAAGTCTATACCATTAGTAATTATTCTATTATCATCAAACGACTGCGTTCGCAGTTCTCAGCTTGAAGTGCCCTTCTGGTTCTCTTTCACTGAGCAGTCAAACATAACAAAAAGAAAGAGTCTGATATGACAACAAACACAAACTACACCATTCGTTTAATCGAAGAAAAAGATAATGCGGGTATTGCTACGGTGATCCGTGAAGTTTCAGCAGAACACGGACTGACAGCAGATAAAGGTTATGCTGTTGCTGACCCAATTTTAGATACTCTCTACGATGTCTACAATAAGCCTCGTAGTGCTTATTGGGTTGTAGAAATGGATAATAAGATTGTTGGTGGCGGAGGTGTTTCTCAGCTTGCTGGTGGTGATACTGAAACAGCTGAATTACAAAAAATGTATTTATCTTCAGTGCTTAGAGGTAAAGGATTAGCGAAACAGATAGTGCTAATGTCATTAGAATTCGCAAAAGAGCAAGGCTATAAAAACTGCTATCTCGAAACAACCGCTGACCTGCAAGCTGCTATTAAGTTATATGAAAAACTGGGCTTTGAGTTTATCGACAAGCCAATGGGCAATACAGGTCATAGTGACTGTGAAATTAGAATGTTAAAAGCACTCTAATTTGCCGAAAACCAAAAAAGGATAGCGATTTGCTATCCTTTTTATCTAGAAGATGAATAATCAATTAATGAATACGTTCGCCTTCATCTTCTTCGTCATCACCATCTTCATCATCTTCGCCATCAGGATCTTCAAAATAGGTGCCCCAACCATCATAGTTGACACCCATTTTTTCAGCTAGCTGCATCAATTGTTCAACTTGAGCGTCAATGAGCTCAGCATTCAGCGCACATTCACTGATGACATCACAACACATCAATGTTACACCATTTTCCACTTCCAGCTCTTCAGCATCAGTGACTTCGTAACCTAACTTAAAGGCTTCCACTGCGGCTTTTTCGAGTAATGTGAAATTATCAGCCGAGAAATGGTGCTCAATTGCATATAATGCATCTGGATCACTGCCATCTTCCAATAATTCTTCAATGATCAAGCGCGTTTCTTCGCATTGTGCTTCTAACTCTGCTTTATCTACCATATCCACACCTCTTTTTATTATTGCTAGTCTCATCAGCATTGTTCCATACGGTTGTCAGTAACACCATACCTGAATGAATAATTTCTTTTCTTCAAGGGGTTGATTTTGAATTTTTATGAATATAAATTGAATATTAATTCAAATAAAAAAGGCCGCATTTTATGAATCCCTTCTATAAAAAGCATTTCTTAAGATTGCTTGATTTCACAACAAGTGAAATTCATTCATTATTAAAACTCGCAGCATGGCTAAAAGCAGAAAAACGTGCTGGGAGTGAGCAACCCTTTCTTTCGGGTAAAAATATTGCTTTAATTTTTGAAAAAGATTCGACCCGTACCCGCTGTGCTTTTGAAGTTGGTGCTTTTGATCAAGGTGCAAGGATCACCTATCTGGGTCCATCTGGTAGCCAAATTGGCCATAAAGAGACAATGAAAGATACCGCCAGAGTTTTAGGCAGAATGTATGATGGCATTCAATATCGCGGATATAGCCAATCAACAGTAGAAACATTAGCTGCGCACTCGGGAGTGCCTGTATGGAATGGATTAACAGATGAATTCCATCCCACACAGTTATTAGCCGACCTGCTGACCATTCAAGAACACTTACCTAATAAACCATTATCAGGTATTAAATTTGCTTACTTAGGTGATGCAAGAAATAACATGGGTAACTCCATGCTAGAAGCAGCAGCATTAACGGGAATGGATGTTCGCTTAGTTGCGCCAAAAAGTTGCTGGCCGGAGGAAACACTTGTCGAAGAGTGCCGCAAAGCTGCGCAAAAAACAGGTGGCAAAATCACCCTAACAGAAGATGTGGCTGAAGGCGTGAAAGATGTCGATTTTTTATACACGGATGTGTGGGTTTCAATGGGCGAGCCGAAAACGGTTTGGACAGAGCGGATCAACTTGCTCAAACCCTATCAAGTCAATATGGATGTGATCAAATTAACGGGCAATCCTAACGTGAAATTTCTTCACTGCTTGCCTGCCTTCCATAATGAAGAGACAACTTTAGGTGCTCAATTAGCTGAAGAGTTTAATATGTGGGGCGGCTTAGAAGTGACAGAAGAGGTTTTTGAATCCCCTTATAGCATTGTGTTTGATGAAGCAGAAAACCGTTTACATACCATCAAAGCGGTAATGGTTGCTACATTAGCACCGGAATTACCCGCGAAGGCAATGTAATCCTATCGATCAAAAATAGCTTCTTAAGCAGAGATTGAATAGATATCGCTCTCTGCTTAAATAAATCTAAATTATTGATATTTAATCAATATAAATTAGATAAATCTTTACGACATCAATATTGATTGAATGCCATTAATATCCAACTGATTTCATAAATATTTATCTAATCGCGAATAAAAAATTTCTTTTTTCTTTATGCAAACGCTTGCCTCACAGAAAGACGCGCGTATAATGCGCCACAATTTGTCGGGAGAAACCATGAACGTTGTCACTCTATTTTTTACAGAGCACACTTCCACTACACTGCCTTACTGCGGTCTAGGTAATCTGTTTTTCCCCTCCGTATTTCAAAAAAGCCCCTCAATTGAGGGGCTTTTTTTTGCTCTTTCACCGGACTACATAGCTTGCTGATATAGGAGAACAACGATGCCAAATCCTTTATACCTTCGCGATATTATCTCAATTAATGATTTAGATCGCACAGACCTTGAGCTAGTACTCAATGTTGCAGCATCTTTAAAACAGCACCCACAGCCAGAATTTCTAAAACATAAAGTGATCGCCAGTTGTTTTTTTGAAGCTTCAACACGTACGCGTTTATCATTTGAAACAGCCATGCATCGTTTAGGTGCTTCTGTCGTCGGTTTTTCAGATAGTGCGAATACATCGCTAGGTAAGAAAGGTGAAACGCTTGCTGATACTATTTCTGTCATCAGCCAATATGTTGATGCGATTGTGATGCGCCACCCACAAGAAGGTGCTGCACGCTTGGCTAGCCAATTTTCGGGTCATATTCCTATCATTAATGCAGGTGATGGTTCAAACCAACACCCAACACAAACATTGCTCGATCTGTTCACTATTCAAGAGACACAAGACCGATTAGATAATCTGCAAATCGCCATGGTGGGAGACCTAAAATATGGTCGCACCGTGCATTCATTAACCCAAGCATTGGCTAAGTTTTCAGGGAATCACTTCTACTTTATCGCGCCAGAAGCGCTTTCTATGCCAAACTACATTTTGCATCTCTTAGAAGAAAAAGGCTCAACTTATAGTTTGCATAACAATATTGATGAAGTGCTGCCAGAACTCGATATCCTCTATATGACTCGTGTGCAGAAAGAACGTTTAGATCCATCAGAATATGCCAATGTCAAAGCACAATTTGTTTTACGTGCCGCTGACCTGAATGTCGCTAAACCTAATTTAAAAGTTCTACACCCGCTACCGCGTATTGATGAGATTGCCGTTGATGTTGATGCCACCCCATATGCTTACTACTTTCAACAAGCAGGAAACGGCATCTATGCAAGACAAGCTCTGCTATCACTGGTTTTAAATAAAGAATTAGCAATCTGAGGAGAAAAATATCATGACACACGATCATAAATTACAAGTCGAAGCCATTAGTTGCGGTACTGTCATTGACCATATTCCTGCTCAAATTGGTTTTAAGCTACTGAGCTTATTCAAACTCACTTTAACAGATGAACGCATTACTATTGGTTTAAATTTACCTTCTAATAATTTAGGTAAAAAAGATTTAATTAAGATAGAAAACACTTTCTTAACACCAGAGCAAGCAAACCAACTCGCCATGTATGCCCCTGAAGCCACGGTTAATCGTATTGAAGATTATCAAGTTGTTGAGAAGCTAGCACTAAGATTACCAGAGCATATTGAGAATGTATTAATTTGTCCAAATAGTAACTGCATCAGCCATAACGAACCTGTTGCAAGTCGTTTTAAAGTGAAAAAGATTGGCAAAGAAGTCGCGCTAACGTGTCTGTTTTGTGAGAAACAATTTGATCGAGATGCGGTTATTAATAATCAATAAATAATTAGGTTGCTAATTTTCTTCCGTCATATGCATACTTTCACTCGCATATGACGGAAATTTGTCTGTACGCATCAAAGCATTATAATAACCACACTCTACTCAAAGTCTTTTAAGTTGTAGCTAAAAACCGAGCAACATGAAATACAATGAGTAATCCCTGTTACGTGTTTAAATGGAGTATTTATGTCATACGAAATCAATACAGAAAACGCACCAGCAGCAATCGGTCCTTATGTCCAAGGTGTTGACTTAGGCAGCATGGTAATCACTTCAGGCCAAATTCCTGTTAACCCTAAAACAGGCGAAGTTCCATCTGATATTGCCGCGCAAACTCGTCAATCATTAGATAACGTAGTGGCTATTTTAGAAAAAGCGGGACTTAGTGCAGCAAATATTGTTAAAACAACGGTATTTGTCAAAGATTTGAATGACTTTGCAACTGTTAACGCAACTTATGAAGAGTTCTTCAAACAACATAACGCACCATTCCCTGCACGTTCTTGCGTAGAAGTTGCACGTCTACCAAAAGATGTAAAAATTGAAATCGAAGCAATTGCTGTCCGTAAATAATTGATTGCGTCTGATAACAAAATGACTTCTCTCACTTAGTCAGAATTGTTACCCAAAAAATATGCGGGCAATGTTTTCTACTTTTGCTCGCATTATCTCTCTTGAATACACCCCCTAATTTTCAAAACTAACAGACATGATACTTCAACACGTTTACACATCTTAAAAAGTATAATAGCCAACTAAAACAAGATAATTATCCATTTGATTTATATGGATATAAATCGTTCTTTTTTGTCTATTTTATCGTCACAATATTTCTGACCGACAAAATTATCATCAAAAATAATAATACGCAGTTGGTTAGTAAAATTTAAATACTTTTCTCGTGTTTTGATATTCATACAAATTATTTTTTTCTTTGTCTTAGATCAAAAAAACGATAGCTAAAAAAGAATAATTTACTATATATTGTGGTTTAATATCACAACAAAACACTATATGTAGTATTTATTCACAGATTTATCCACAAGCTTATTTTCGTGTTTATGATTAATTTAAGCATTGTGGATAACTCGACAAGGAGCATTGAAAGTGAAAACGGTTGTGATTAAACGTGACGGTTGCCAAGTAAATTTTGATCTCTATAGGATACAAGAAGCCATCAAACATGCTGCTGCTGCTGTCAATGTTCAAGATGCGCATTATTGCCTTCAAGTGGCTAATTCTGTTGCAGAACAACTTGCCAACCGTGAAACCGTTGATATTCACGAAATTCAAGATGCCGTTGAAAACCAACTTATGTCTGGTCCTTACAAAGATCTGGCTCGTGCCTATATCGAATATCGCCATGATAGAGATATTGAACGTGAAAAACGTAGTCAGCTGACACATGATATCAGAGGATTGATAGAACAAAGTAATGTGTCACTGTTAAATGAAAATGCCAACAAAGATAGCAAAGTCATTCCAACACAGCGCGATTTACTTGCGGGTATTGTCGCAAAGCACTACGCTAAACAGCATATTTTGCCTCGAGATGTTGTTGTTGCTCATGAACGCGGTGAAATTCACTATCATGATCTCGATTATGCCCCATTTTTCCCCATGTTTAACTGCATGCTAATTGACTTAGAAGGCATGTTAACCAATGGATTTAAAATGGGTAATGCTGAAATAGAGCCACCTAAATCTATTTCAACAGCAACAGCAGTTACTGCACAAATTATTGCACAAGTTGCTAGCCATATTTATGGTGGCACTACGATTAACCGTATTGATGAAATTCTTGCGCCTTATGTACAAATTAGCTACCAAAAACACTTAAAAATAGCTGAAAAATGGGGAATTGCGGATATTCAAGGTTATGCAGATAGCCAAATAGAAAAAGAGTGTTATGACGCTTTCCAATCCCTTGAATATGAAGTCAATACATTACACACCGCCAATGGTCAAACCCCTTTTGTCACCTTTGGTTTTGGGCTAGGAACATCCAAAGAAGCACGGTTGATACAACAATCAATTCTTAAAAACCGGATTGCTGGATTAGGTAAAAATCGTAAAACGGCTGTATTCCCTAAACTGGTTTTTGCCATTAAGAAAGGTCTAAACCATCAATTTGGCGATCAAAATTACGACATCAAACAGCTCGCCCTTGAATGTGCAAGTAAACGGATGTACCCAGACATTCTTAACTATGACCAAGTGGTTGAAGTGACAGGCTCGTTCAAAACCCCAATGGGTTGCCGCAGTTTCTTAGGTGTCTATGAAGAAAATGGTCAGCAAATTCATGACGGGCGCAATAACTTAGGCGTCATTAGCCTAAACTTACCGCGTATTGCAATTGAAGCACAAGGCAACGAAGATGCCTTTTGGTCACTGTTAGACGAGCGCCTTGCTATCGCGAAAAAAGCCCTAATGACCCGAATTGCTCGCTTAGAAAAAGTGAAAGCACGAGTCGCGCCTATTTTATATATGGAAGGTGCATGTGGTGTTAGGTTAAATGCCGACGACAATGTTGCTGAAATCTTTAAACATGGTCGAGCTTCCATCTCATTAGGCTATATTGGCTTACATGAAACCATCAATGCGCTCTTTGGCACGCAAGAGCATGTCTTTGATAACACAAAACTAAGAGAAAAAGCTGTCGAGATTGTCAATCACTTACGCCAAGCGACAGAAGAATGGAAATCTGAAACAGGCTACGGTTTTAGCTTATACAGTACGCCAAGTGAAAACTTATGTGATCGTTTTTGCCGTTTAGATACAGCTCAGTTTGGCATTATTCCTGGTGTAACAGAAAAAGGTTATTACACGAATAGCTTCCATCTTGATGTCGAAAAACAAGTCAATCCGTACGACAAAATCGATTTTGAAAAACCTTATCCTGCAATCGCAAATGGTGGATTTATTTGTTATGGCGAATATCCTAATTTACAACATAACCTTAAAGCGCTTGAGGATGTTTGGGATTATAGCTATGAGCATGTTCCTTATTATGGAACAAATACACCAATTGATGAATGTTATGAGTGCGGCTTTACAGGTGAATTTCAGTGTACAAGTAAAGGTTTTGTGTGCCCACGCTGCGGAAACCATGATACCAATCGAGTATCCGTCATTCGACGAGTTTGTGGTTACTTAGGCAGCCCCGATGCACGACCATTTAATGCAGGAAAACAAGAAGAAGTTAAACGTCGGATAAAACATTTAGGTAATGGTCAACTAGGTTAATACTATGAATTACCATCAATATTATCCTGTTGATGTGGTAAATGGGCCAGGTACACGCTGCACATTATTTGTCTCTGGCTGCATTCATCAGTGCCGTGGTTGTTACAATAAAAGCACTTGGCGCACTGATTCAGGTATTTTATTCACTCAACAGATGGAAGATAAGATCATTGATGATCTGCAAGATACTCGGATCCGCCGGCAAGGTTTATCTCTTTCTGGCGGTGATCCTTTGCATCCGGCCAACTTATCGGTAATTCACCATTTAGTACAGCGCGTCAAGACAGTTTGTCCCGATAAAGATATTTGGTTATGGACAGGTTATTTATTAGCGGAGTTAACCCCAGAACAACGCCAAGTAGTTAACTTAATTAACGTACTGATTGATGGGAAATTTGTCCAAGAACTGTATGATCCTCAACTTCTTTGGCGAGGAAGCAGTAACCAAGTGATCCATAAACTACGCTAACTATCTCTCTGCCAATATAGCTTAGTACCAAAACCAAGTTTGTTATTTACCATTTTAACTTCTTGGAAATCTAAGCGCCAAACTGGCAACTTAGCGGTCAGTGCAATTGGAAATCGACGACAATAAAATTCATGTGCTTGTTGTTGTCGGTTTTCATCAAGCACAATAACATCCCCAATAAATTGAATACCTTGAATTTGGCTAACTGTTTTGGTTTGCGCCGAAATAGTGCCTGCAACACGTTGATTCGTTAGCATTAATTTACCGTGGCGCGAAGCTGCATCTGTCATAAAAAATAAACTCATCAATTGAGCATCAAATGCGTAATAACAACTCGCAGACCAGATATCATTATTATGGCTGGTGAAAAGAGAAAAAACATGTTGGCGGGAAAGGTAGCGTTGGATATGTTTTAAAGATGATGCATCATTCATAGCAAAACCTATAGTAGCCGTTCAGAACACGCTATTGAAGTTGATTTCAATAAGCGTGCTCAAGCTGTTCTGAACGTTGAATAATATTTGCTATTACTATAACCCTAAATAATTCGAGTTGCAGCTAAACAAGATAGGCATTCGAATTAAGATATAGATAGATTATTTATAGATTGCAGCAACACCATTCATTGAGTTTTCACCGCCAGCAGAGATAACGCGGAAAGATTTTGCACCAGCTTCATCAGCTTTTTTGGCCAATTGTTCAGTTAAATCGTTGACGCTGACTGCACCTGAAACTGATACATAACCAGCAGCTGGTTGATTAGAATGTTGAACTTCTTCTGCTGCCATTGCACCAAAAGAAATAGCACCAAAAGCCAAAGTTGCAGCAAGTAATGTTACTTTTTTCATATTATGTTCCTCATTGTATATTGATTTATTATCAGGAGAATTCGTTGTTTCCCTGTGATGTGAATCATATTATGCCTATTGACTGAGAATGAAAATTAGCTAATTTTGCTGTTTTTGTTCAAAATATTTGAACTAAAACCTAACTTTAGGTTTTATAATCATACTTAAAATATTTTATTTTTTTCTTATAATTTAATAAGTTATACAAATCATTATTAGAGAGTATTTTCGTTTATTCCTAATATTTTCCTCTTCTTTTTTAAGCACATAAAGACAAAATACGAGTAACAAAACGCAATGTCGATACAAAAAAACTGGTATCTCTACCTGATAAGAAACAAAAATAACGCGTTATATTGTGGCATAACCACAGATGTCTTACGCCGCTTCAGGCAGCATCAAGAAGGAAAAGGAGCAAAAGCATTGAAAGGAAAAGCACCATTAGAATTGGTCTTTAGTTGTTTTGTCGGTAATCGTTCTCAGGCTTCTCGACTGGAATATCAGATTAAACAACTTAATAAACAGGCAAAAGAAAGGCTGATACGAGATCAGCCTGATGATGTGATGATGTATTTTGCATCTCAAACTGCATCAAAATATGAGGAATAAGTGACTAAACCTTTATGATCATTTAATGCCCCATTATCTAATCCACAAATCATAAAGTGCTCTTGTAGATTAGACCATTGGCATACCACACCATATTCAGAAGCCGATTTAAAACCGAAGCGGTGATAATATTTCTCATCACCAAGTACAACCACCGCGCCATAGCCAAACTCATTTAAGCTATCAAGACCTTCATAGACTAATTGGCTGCCAATTCCTTGATTTTGAAATTCTTGATTGACTGCTAACGGTGCTAGCCCTACCCACTGAATATCTTCTCCATTGACATCAACCGGTGTAAAACCAACATAACCTATTACTTCACCATCATCATTCGTTGCAACTATACCTAATGTCAGCAACCCATCTTCACGCAATTTTTGTACAAGATTAGCTTCTGCTTCCGTAGGAAATGTCCCACGTAATAATCGATCAATGCCCATGGCATCTACGGGTATTTCGACACGAATTAACATGTGGTTGCCACAGGAGTTTGATGCACTGTGTCCTCGTTGTCTTGGGTTATTTTGATAAAGTCAGCAAGTTGTAGCAATGCAAAACGCAGTGGCGCTGGCATGTTCTCTAATTCAAAAGCATCCATCAGATTTTTGACATAAAGACCTAATTCAGTATCACCTTCAATCACCAAGCGACGTTGGAAAAATAGTGTATCGGGATCTTCTTTACGGGCGGCAATCAATATTAGGTCATTCGCATTTCCGCAAACGCTAACGTCTACCTGTGCGTTATTACGTACAATCAGTTCCCCATCTTGCAAGCTAATAAACCAAACCAGCCCAAGATCTTTGACTTCGACTTTAAGACATTTCCCTTCTAAGAAATCTAGCTCACCATCTTTAACTGATTCACGAAATTGCCAGCTAAGGAGTTGCTCAAGCACCTGACGTTGTACAACGAAGGGGGTCACTTTTAAGGGTAACCTTAATAAAGAAGGGCCTTTAGTTATCAATTGAGAACGAATTTTTCCTAACACGATACTGACTCCCGAATCAATTGCCTGCCCTGATACTTTTGATATCACAAGCAGCCATAACTTATGAGTGGCAAATTGATATTACAATAGATGACATCACGGTATAACTCAATTTGCTTGTCGATACGATACGCAATTTTCTAATCAAAATTACGCGACTGTAAGTCACTATCAGCATTATTCTATCTTGTTAATCTAACTCAATAAAATAAACTATTTAAAGAAAAATACGGCAGATAGTGCCCTAGAAAATAATAAACTATGTGCTTATTTTGCCAGAGATATAAATTTTGGTTTGATCCTATATCAATAAATGGACACCTCACCAGCATTTATTTTTATTATGTCGATGAAATTCTAATTTTCTTTTCATACTACACTTTTTTTCGATAAAAAAGATAAAGTCACCATGGCATAACGTCTAAATCACTGCCTTAAATCAAAGCTTACCGATTATAATTTAACTAAAATAATAAGTTGTCAAAAATAACCCCTGGAACAGAGCAATGGAATTACTGTGTCCAGCAGGTAATCTACCTGCATTAAAAGCTGCGGTTGATAATGGCGCTGATGCTGTTTATATCGGTTTAAAAAATGAAACTAATGCACGCCATTTTGCCGGACTCAACTTTACCGAAAAAAAATTACATGAAGCTGAACGTTACATCCATCACTATAAACGTAAACTTCATATCGCAATTAATACTTTTGCGCATCCAAATAACTTTCAACGCTGGCAAGATTCAATTGATCTTGCTGCATCACTCAATGCTGATGCATTGATCCTTCCTGATATTGCCATGCTGGAATATGCCGCCAATAAATATCCTCATATTGAGCGCCATGTTTCTGTGCAAGCTTCAGCAACGAATACTGAAGCTATTCGTTTCTATTCGCGTAACTTTGATGTTCACCGAATTGTACTTCCGCGTGTTTTATCTATTCATCAGGTAAAACAACTGGCTAAAAGTAGCCCCGTTCCCTTAGAAGTTTTTGCTTTTGGCAGTCTGTGCATTATGGCTGAAGGTCGCTGTTATTTATCTTCCTATCTTACTGGTGAATCCCCAAATACTGTCGGCGCATGTTCACCTGCACGATTTGTTCGTTGGCAACAAACAGATGATGGAATGGAATCACGCCTTAATGACGTTTTAATAGATAAATATCAAGCAAATGAGAATGCTGGCTATCCAACATTGTGTAAAGGTCGTTATTTTGTTGATGGTCACAAATATCATGTATTAGAAGAGCCTACGAGCCTAAATACCCTTGAGCTACTGCCCGATTTAATGAGTGCAAATATTGCCTCTGTTAAAATTGAAGGCCGTCAACGTAGCCCTGCTTATGTCACTGACGTCACCAGAATTTGGCGACAAGCAATTGATAAATATAATGCAAATCCTGAACAATTTGCAGTTGAAGCAAATTGGTTAAAAGTGCTTAGTGGGCTTTCTGAAGGCAGCCAAACAACTCTCGGTGCTTATCACCGTAAATGGCAGTAATAAGGTAATTATTATGAAATATGCATTAGGATCTGTTCTCTATTACTGGCCAAAACAAACGCTCTATGACTTCTATCAATCCGCGCAAGAAAGTGAAGCTGATATTATTTATCTTGGTGAGACAGTATGCAGTAAACGTCGAGAAATGAAACCAGCAGATTGGATTGACTTGGCAAAACAGCTCGCGCTAAGTGGTAAGCAAATTATTTTAAGTTCATTAGCATTGATACAAGCCCCTTCTGAACTAAAAGAGATGGCTAAGCTCATTGATAACGGTGAATTTTTAGTTGAAGCACATGACTTTGGCATTATTAACATGCTAGCCGAACGCAAATTGCCCTTTATCGCCGGTCATGGATTAAACTGTTATAACGCGCAAGCACTCAACATTTTATTACGTCAAGGAATGATGCGCTGGTGCATGCCCGTTGAATTATCGCGCGATTGGTTAGTTAATTTACTCACTCAATGTGAAGAACTGGGCATTCGCCATAAATTTGAAGTGGAAGTAATGAGTTATGGTCATTTACCATTAGCGTATTCAGCTCGCTGTTTTACTGCACGTTCAGAAAACCGCGCTAAAGATGAATGTGAGACTTGCTGTATTCACTATCCACAAGGCCGCAAAGTCTTTTCCCAAGAACAACAACAAGTGTTCATTCTAAATGGTCTACAGACCCAAAGTGGCAACTGTTATAACCTCGGTAATGAACTAACTTCTATGAAAGACTTAGTTGATATCGTACGTATTTCACCTGAAAGTCTCGGGTCATTAGATGTACTAGCTCAATTCAAAGCAAATGAAACGGGTAATAAGCCTCTTAAAATTAACGACCATAGCTGTAATGGTTATTGGCGACAAGTTGCAGGTTTAGAAATTATTGCTTGATTTATGAATGGGAAGTCTATTTTAAAACTTCCCATTATATCAATACTATATAATTCACATTATAAAATTATAATTAATTATTATTACTAAAAATAATATTCGAACCCGCAGACATCATTGATTGCGGCTGAGTTGCTAAGCAATTATCTACTGATGAACTAACACCTGATTTATTAGTTAGTGTAGACATCATATTGACTAATAACTCTGTTTGATTATACGTAGAATTTAATGATAATGGATTATTTTTGGCAATGTTTTCATTGATTTTTTTATCCGTCATAACAGAGCCATCAGAAAATTCTATTATCCTAACACCCTGTTTTCTCTTATCATTAAAGTAAGAAACGATACGAACACTATCTTGTGTATCTTTAATTTCAATCAATAAATCTTTATTCTCTTTCTTCATTTGAAGATTATTAGCTGAAATCCCTTCACCAAACTTTAAAATATCTGGGGTGTATAGCTTATTGGGATTATAATGGCTACTGATATTTGCAATTGTATCTTTACCATCGCCTAATTCAAAATAGTATGTCTCTTGTCCTTCACTACCAATCAAAATATCATTCCCCTTACGCCCATAAATAAAGTGTTTATATTGATTATTTGGTGCTTCAATAAAATCAGGTATCTCTTGGGAGTTGCGACCGATAAAAACATTATTATATAAGATACCATCTACATTAAGCATCTTACCTTCTACAATATTCCCATCATTAAATTGGCTATCAGAAAATAAAGAAATATTATCCAATAGAGTTCTATCCCTAATATTTTCGTATGTTAAAGAATTTTGTAATGAATATATTTGACGACTTTCAGGGCTAAACTCAATATTTATTGAAAATAGCTTTCCTTTATTATCAACAATAGTTAATTGTCGATTGCCTGATTCAAAAGTAACCACGGAATTATTTTTTATTGCAATGCTTGATAAAGGCTGTTTTGAGTTAATATTATTTTTTTTGTTAGCAATTTCATCCCAATAATGAATATCGCCAAGTGAGGATAAATCTAACTTACTCATCCCAATGTTAAAATTAGTTATTGTTATTTCATGATTTAATAACGGATCTATCTTAAATATTTCTGGCTTATCTGAAGAGAAGTTAACTACACCATTATTTTCCTGAATATAACCTTGAATATTAATAGGCATTTTAATAATTCCTTTTAAATTAAATTATAAATAAACACAACAACAATTTAGTTATAACCTAAACTCAGTTTGGTTACTTCAATGGAAAATAAACAGCTGTACTCTTTTAAATAAAAGGTACCATTATTATTTATACAAATATAATCATTCAAGCATATTACAGTGAGAAATATATTCTTAGTAATCAAATAATTATATTGACGAATACCAATATCGGCAGGATCATCACCAATAATCCAACTATTAATTAATCTATAATCTGTACCAAATCTTGGTAAAAATGCACTCGTTTGATATATTCTGTGTTCAGAATTACAGAATACAAATATTTAGGCACCAAATAAAGTAGCACCTAAATATAAACCACTTATATGCATTCCAAGATAATTAATATATCTAGTAAAATAAGCTAACCTGTATATTATTTTCTTGAATGCATAATACGATGAGTAAGATGGCGTAATTCCCCATCACGTAACATGCCAATAAAAATACCTATTACGGCATAAATAACGCCAAGGATCAGCATCATGACAATATCCATAAGCACGCCACTAAACGGTAATCCCATTTGATTAATTCCCGCCATTGCACTGGTTGCCCATGTTGAAGGTAATGCCGACGCAATCATTCTTACCCATTCTGGCATAGCTTGTAGTGGCCAAATCGTTCCTGACATATAGAACACAGGTGTCGTAATGAATGCTAAAGTCAGATAAATCATCTCCACACTACGCAAACATTCTGTCACCAACTTACCAAGCCCAATTACAGCTAATAGGAATGGGAAAGTTAACATCCAGATTTGATACAAAGGTGCCTCTTGGCGATAGCCCAAAATCCAAGGCCATAACGCAAAAAATATTGTCGATAAAAATAACCAAATAGGAATTAATGCAGATAAGGCCCCTAAATAGACGGCAAGTGGTGGCTTACCTTTAGGCGTTCCACGAATGGCAATACTGACACGAACACAAGCAATCAATAAGGAGTGCTGTAATAACATCACTAGCAACCCTGGGAATACAATTGCAGCAAAACTCACTCCTGGGTTATAAAGAGGTTCAGTCTCACTGCGGATCGGGGTAATAATAACCTTAGCTTGCTCTTCACTATAGCCTGAATCAACCAATATTTGAGTGTTATAATCGTTCAATAATGTTTTGTAAGCACCGACTAACTCCTGCTGAATTTGGCCACTTGCTAAACGGTTTGTCGCATCACCATATACCGGGATAGTAATATTCTTACCATTTAATAAATATTTTTCAAAATCAGTTGGAATAATAACGATGGCAAATAATTGCCTATCAATCATGTCTTTTCTAGCTTGTGCTAAATTGTCATAACTGTGGAGTTTTATTTTCGGTGTCGCATCTAAATCACGAATTAAAGAACGGCTCGCAACACTATGATCTTTATCAATAACTGCTACTGGTAAATCCCATAATACAGGCTTGGCATATACTAAGCTCATAATACATAAAGAGACTAATAGCAGCAGCCACATTGGCTTATCCAGCATACCAATGAGCACTTTACGAAAAGTGGCGAAATACATCTGTAACATTAGAGGTCGCCTCCTTGCGCTGCGATGCGTTTAACTATGCGTTTACGTATGAGAAAACCCGTAACAATTGGATAAATCAACAGAAATGCACACACCTCTAACACTCTCCGGAAAGAGAACTCACGTAGGAAAATGTCAAACATGGCATTAAGGGTATGAGTTAATGGTTCTATATTAGAGATAATCTGTGCAGGCAGGATCATCGATAATTCAGGTACAGCTATACCAGAAAAGGCAAGCGCGATACTGACCAAAAGACCTATTAAACTGTACGCAGTGATAGCACTTGAAGTAAAACTAAAGAGCAAAAGACCTATACTTTGCGCCGCAATAACATAGAAAAATCCCACCATTATCATATACAGCGGATTTCCCACCACTTTAGCATCAAAAATAGCGACTAATGCTGCCAATTCAACAACCAGCAATGTGGTAAAAAAGAGCGTATAAGGCGCCATTTTGCCTAATAAGGCCATTGCAAAAGGTTTCACACTTTGTAAGATAGAACCGCGAGACATAGTATAAATCGTACAAGTCACCACGAACAATTGCAGCATATGAATTGTTGCCGCAAATTGTTGGTAATAGATATAACTACCGCTGGGATTAAATAAGCTATCGTAAGAAAGTGTCACTTGCGCCATCTGCGGTAATGCTTTTCCCATTGAACGAGCGAGTTCTACTCGGTATTTCGCATTTAGCTCTGCCACCAGCCCACTAAAATCTTGTATTGCATAGCTGCCGGACGCATAAAATAATGCGTTGTAATACATACGCAATTCTGGCTGGCGACCGCGTAAAGCATCAGCTTCAAAATCAGCGGGAATATAGAGCAAAGCATAATCTTTTGCGCTAGCTAAACGTTTCAATGAGGTATTTAAATTGCCATCAATCGTTTTAATATCCGCATGAGGACCCGCATTAAGGTCGCGAATAATTTGCCGAGAAGCTGGACCGTGGTCATTATCGACAACCGACACAGGAAGATCCATCAACGTCCCTTCAGAAAAGTTCGCGCTGATCAATGTAAATAGCATTAAGGGAAACAGCCAGCTTAGCCAATGGAAAACCGGACTACGGATAGCAGAATGGGTTTCTCGTCCAAAAGCGTGCTCAAATCCATGCCAAGCAAATTTTAATTTCATACCAGCGCCTTCTTATTTATCCCAGCGCCATAATGCACTCATACCCGGTCTTAACCCTTCAATAGGCTCTAACGGATATAAACGAATTTCAAATGTTTTTAAGTCAAAATCACCGGTTGCTCGAGTTGCTCTTTTTGTTGAATAATCACCTTTTGGTGCAATATAGCGAACTTCTGCTTCAATTGTTTTATCCCCTAAAGCAGGGACAGATAATTGTACTTTATCGCCTTTTTTCACATTAACCAGAATATCTTCTCGCAAGTTATAAACAAAATAGGACTCAGGAAGACGAATGAGCGTCATCAATGGGCTGCCGGCATTAAAAATTTCACCAACCTCCGCAGGAATTGGACCAATTTCACCTTCTACAGGCGCTTTCACTTGCAAATCATCCAGTTGAACTTTTACTTCAGCCAACTTTTGCTCAGCCTGATTCAGTGCGGCTTTATACTGCTGACGTTGCTCAATGCGATCACCATTTTTAGCCTCTTCTAGCTTAGCTTTTGCCGATTCCACTTGCTGGAAGGCGACATCTTTTGTTTTACGCGCAGCATCTAATTCATTAGCAGAAACATAGCCTTTAGTAGATAAATTATTCAAACGATTATATTCACGAGTGGCATTTTGATATTGTGAGGTCATTTGTGCCAATGAAGCCTGTAAATTACGAATTGTCTCTTCACGTGTTCCATTCACAGACAAATCAAACTGGGCTTTTGCTTGATCTCTTGCCGCTTTCAACGCTTCATATTGTGCCGTTAATTCTGGGCTTTCTAATGTCAATAATAATTGCCCTTTAGTCACATCATCTCCGCGCTCAACTAAACGTTCAATCACTCGGCCTTTTGCTTTAGATGTGAC
This sequence comes from Providencia sneebia DSM 19967, assembly GCF_000314895.2. Classification (GTDB taxonomy): domain Bacteria; phylum Pseudomonadota; class Gammaproteobacteria; order Enterobacterales; family Enterobacteriaceae; genus Providencia; species Providencia sneebia. The sequence goes on from NZ_CM001773.1 coordinate 44,781, forward strand.
GATGACTTCAGGCGCATCAACTTCGCCTTGTAATAATAAAAATTGATTATGCGAATGAAAAAGAGCAGCCACCGCAATTAAAATCAACATTAATAAAATTAGTGCTATTGTTCTTTTTTTCATTATTAATAAAACCCTAAATAATCACGGAGGAAATTATACATATTGAATTATCGCAGTAATTGCCGATAATACGTTAATAAATTTGTGCGCTATGTCACAATAGGCAGGTAACTGTATAATTTTGAATCGTTTTATTCCTTGTGTCAAATAAAGAACGTACCCAATATTTAAATCGCTATTATCCACTTAGGCGTTTACGTTAGAATAGAAAACATGAAACGCGAAAATTGGAAAACCTATGTACGAATTTGATCTCATTTTGCTGCTATTACAGCAAATGTGCGTCTATTTGGTCATCGCATGGGCACTGAGTAAAACCCCGCTTGTCATCCCCTTACTGAAAGTGACCATCCGCCTACCGCATAAAGTCATGTGCTATGCTATTTTTTCAGTCTTTTGTATAATGGGCACCTATTTTGGCTTACATATCAATGATTCGATAGCAAATACGCGAGCAATTGGCTCAGTACTTGGGGGCTTACTTGGTGGTCCCGCTGTCGGGTTTGCTGTCGGATTCACCGGTGGATTACATCGCTATTCACTGGGTGGCATGACCGCATTTAGTTGCATGGTTTCAACCATTGTTGAAGGCTTAATTGGCGGATTAGTCCACCGCTATTATATGAAACGCGGCCAAATCACCAAAATATTTAATCCAATCACGGCAAGTTGCGTCACATTCGTCGCTGAAATAATCCAAATGCTGATTATTTTATTACTCGCGAAACCTTTTGATGAAGCATTAGCATTAGTAAAAAATATTGCCGCACCAATGGTAATCGCCAATACAATTGGTGCCGCGATGTTTATCCGCATCCTACTCGACAGGCGCGCGATTGTAGAAAAATATACCAGTGCATTCTCAGCTCAAGCACTCAAAATAGCCTTATGTACGGATGGTATTTTACGCAAAGGCTTTAATACTAATAATAGTATGAAAGTTGCCAAAATTATCTACCAAGAGCTCGAAATTGGTGCAGTCGCCATTACCGATAGAGATAAAATTTTAGCTTTCATTGGTATTGGTGCTGATCACCATCAACCAGGTACACCAATCGCCTCAATTCAATCTAAACAAGCTATTGATAATAATGAAGTCGTCTATGCCGATGGTAATGAAACACCTTACACGTGCTCCTTAAGTCCTTCTTGTAAGCTCGGCTCTGCACTAGTGATCCCATTAAGGGGAGAAAATGACCAAGTTATTGGTACAATTAAGTTATATGAAGCCAAAAATAAATTATTTAGCTCTATCAATAGAACATTAGGTGAAGGAATAGCAAGTCTGTTTTCAGCGCAGATCCTTGCGGGACAATATGAACGCAACAAACAATCTTTGCTACAATCAGAGGTGAAGCTACTTCACGCGCAAGTGAATCCTCACTTCTTATTTAATGTTCTGAATACACTTCAAGCCGTTATTCGCCGAGATAGCCAACAAGCTAGCCAGCTGGTTCAATATATCTCGACTTTCTTTCGCAACAACCTCAAACGCCCTGAACAAAATGCGACATTGAGCGAAGAAATCGAGCATGTGAATGCTTACTTACAAATTGAAAAAGCGCGCTTTCAAGATAAGTTACAGATTGAGATGGATATCTCAGATGATTTAAAACCTGTTGAATTACCAGCATTTTCACTACAACCCATTGTCGAAAATGCAATAAAACACGGCACCTCACAGTTATTAGAAACAGGATACATTACAATAAGAGGCTATATTCGCGATAATCAAGTTTATATTGAAATCGAGGATAATGCCGGATTATACCAACCAAAAGCGCAAAGTGATGGTTTAGGTATGAGCTTAGTCGACAAAAGGATCCGCCTCAAATATGGTGAGCAATATGGTGTGAGTGTGGAATATGAACCAGAACAATTCACACGGATCCAATTACGGCTTCCCTACACCTTAAACAGAATAAAATGATTATATCTCTATGAATGTATTAATTGTTGATGATGAACCACTTGCACGGGAAAATTTGCGTTGTCAGCTTGAATTACATGATGATATTGAAATTATTGGTGAATGCAGTAATGCCATCGAAGCAATCAGTCTCATTCATAATAAAAAACCCGATGTTGTATTTCTTGATATTCAAATGCCGCGTATTACAGGCCTTGAAATGGTACGCATGCTTGATCCTGAAAATAGGCCTTATATCGTCTTCTTAACGGCATTTAATGAATTTGCCATTCAAGCATTTGAAGAACACGCGTTTGATTATTTATTAAAACCCTTAGAAACCGATAGATTAAATAAAACACTCAGTCGTCTACGCCAAGGTCAACAAAAGCAAAACCTAGACATTCTGAGTGATAATGAGCCATTAAAATTTATTCCTTGCACAGGCCATAGCCGTATCTGGCTGATGAAATTAGATGAAGTACAATATGTTACCTCACGCATGAGTGGTGTTTATGTGATGAGCGTGCAAGGCCAAGAAGGCTTCACTGAATTAACACTCCGAACATTGGAGCTACGGACACCATTAGTTCGTTGTCATCGACAATATCTCGTGAATATGACACAGTTAAGTGAAATTTTATTTGGTGATAGCGGGCAGGCAGAACTTGTCTTGAACTCTGGTGAACATATTCCTGTTAGCCGCCGTTATTTAAAACCATTAAAAGAAGCACTTGGACTGATTTAAAAATGGACAACATAGAGGTAATTTGTGGCTGACTACTACTTACAAATCCGAATTAATTCAATGACGTTAAAAGATCTGGAAACCCATGAGGAATATAATGTGACGGGTGAGTTTTCATCATCTCGTTTAATTATTGGGGATTTTTTTGTCGCAGAATATGTACTCTATCAGTTAGTTTGCAAAATGGGACTAAAAGTAAAACTTCCCTTTACTTCTCGCCACCGTGTTTTAGTACAAGCTCTTGAAAAGAATGAAGGCGGATTAAGTATGGTTGAAAATAGATTGCTTACCGAGGTCGTTTATAGCGCTTTCAATCAGAAAATTAAAAAGTTAGTTATCATTGATGATACCTTGCCGCTACCACAAAAAGAAGCGAAGGAAATTCTGCTAAATTCCAATGCAGACAACAAACATCATCGTCATAAATAGCTAATCAATCCATATAGAAAAGAAAAATAAAATCGACGTCACTGATAATAAAAGGTAACTTCTTATTATCATTTTATTTTTCTTTCCACTATAACATAACGAATAATAAAGCATATTATCCCAATGATAATCAGCGATATTGGGTAGATAATTTTAATCACATAATGACAAAAGAAATTACTATAAATTTCTCCCGCATAATGACCATGTAAAAAAGTCGTTTCCTACAACAAATAAGTGCAAGAACAAATAATAGCAATAAAAAATAGATAGCGTTTTTTTAAGGTAATTCACTTTCTATCTTTGATGACTTTTACAATACAAAAAAAGCCGCTTCCAATACTGAAAGCGGCTTCACTATTTATTTAGAAGCTCTATACAGCGACTTCTAACTCAATATTCATTATGAGTTATGGCTGCTGCTACGGCGACGTGGTGCCGCAGTATTATGTTCTTCATTACGGCCACGTGGTGCACTAGAATTACCACGGTCACGGTTACCACCACCACGGCGATCACTGCGACGACCTGCACCAAAGCCACCTTCACTTCCGCCTTCACGACGTGGTCCACCACGACGCTCACGACGTTCGAAAGGCTGTGCATCACCAATTAATTGCATTTGCATTGGTTTGTTTAAGATACGAGCACGGCTTAGGTGAGTTAACACATCAGTCGGCATACCTTTTGGTAATTCAATTGTTGAGTGAGTACCAAACAGTTTGATATTACCAATATAACGGCTGCTGATATCCGCTTCGTTAGCAATCGCACCAACAATGTGACGAACTTCCACACCATCATCGCGACCAACTTCAATGCGGTACATTTCCATATCACCAACATCACGACGTTCACGGCGCTCGCTACGATCACCACGTTCAGCACGCTCAAAACCATTGCTGTTACGGTCACGGCGACCACGATCATTTTTACTGTCATTACGATCGTTAAATTCACGGCGCGGACGGCGTGGTGCATCTGGTGGCAGGATCAGAGCACGTTCACCTTGAGCCATTTTCAGTAATGCCGCTGCTAAGGTTTCCATGTCAACATCTTCAGATGGTGACATTTTCGCTAACAGTGAACGGTACTGATCTAAATCGCTGCTTTCTAATTGCTGTTGAATTTTCGCAGCAAATTTAGCCTGACGACGCTCACTTAACAGTTGTGCATCTGGCAGCTCAACTTCAGGAATCGTCAGCTTCATTGTACGTTCAACGTTGCGCAATAAACGACGCTCACGGTTTTCAACGAACAATAATGCGCGACCAGCACGACCAGCACGACCAGTACGGCCAATACGGTGAACGTAAGACTCAGCATCCATTGGGATATCGTAGTTAACAACTAAGCTAATACGATCAACATCAAGACCACGCGCAGCAACATCTGTTGCGATCAAAATGTCTAAACGCCCATCTTTTAAACGCTCTAATGTTTGCTCACGTAATGCTTGGTTCATATCACCATTGAGTGCAGCACTGTTGTAACCATTACGTTCCAATGCTTCAGCAACTTCTAATGTGGCATTTTTAGTCCGAACGAAAATAATCGCAGCGTCAAAATCTTCAGCTTCTAAGAAACGGACCAATGCTTCATTTTTACGCATGCCATACACAGTCCAATAGCTTTGAGCAATGTCTGGACGAGTTGTAATGCTTGCCTGAATACGAATTTCTTTCGGATCTTTCATGAAACGACGTGTAATACGACGAATCGGTTCTGGCATTGTTGCAGAGAACAATGCGGTTTGGTGTTGTGCTGGAATTTGGCTCATGATGTTTTCAACATCTTCAATAAAGCCCATTCTCAACATTTCATCGGCTTCGTCTAATACTAAACCTTTCAATTTAGAAAGATCTAAAGTACCACGTTTCAGATGGTCAAGAAGACGTCCAGGTGTTCCCACAACAACTTGTGGACCTTGACGTAATGCACGTAATTGTACGTCATAACGTTGGCCGCCATATAAGGCAACGACGTTAACACGGCTCATGTGCTTAGAAAAATCGCTCATTGCTTCAGCAACCTGAACAGCCAACTCACGAGTTGGTGCTAGGACTAAAATTTGTGGCGCTTTTAAATCTGGGTCAATGTTATGCAATAATGGCAAGCTAAATGCAGCAGTTTTCCCGCTACCTGTTTGTGCCATACCTAGAACGTCATTACCTTCCATCAACAATGGAATACATTGTTTCTGAATTGGTGATGGTTTTTCATACCCTAGGTCTTGTAGTGCTGTCAAAATAGACGCTGATAAACCTAAATCAGCGAAAGAGATATCAGTCTCGGTGTTTTTGTTCTCGGTAGTCATGTAAAGGTGCCTCATACTTAATGGCGGCCAGTTTACATAACCCTGCGAAATTTATTTCGGTCATTGTCATTTAAAATGTTAACTGGCTCAAATTGTGTTATAAAACGAACAAATAGCCACTCACCCATCAGGATGATGACTCAAAAATTAATCATGAAATGTTCGTCAGCTATTGCTGGCCCGATTCTAGAAGGTCGTCTTGTTCTTGGCCTAACAGCGCCAATTCCAACAATGCATAGCGGTGTTCAACAAAGCTGTGAGCGTTGTTAGCCACCGTCAGTTTGAATAACGCACTTGCGCTATCCTTATCCCCCAGACTTAGGTAATGTTTACCTAAATAGAAGTTAGTTTCACTGAGATGCTCAGCGAGCGAAGTGTTATCCGTAGAAATTTCTTGCAAACGTTCCATCAATGTATTCTCATTGATATCACCTAAGTAAAACTCTACGATATTCCAGCCCCATTGCCCTTTCTCCGCGCTATTATAACGAGCAGCAAGATTATCTTGTGCCATCCGCGGGTTTATGTCTTTCTCTGCAAGATAAAGCCATAAAGTACGAAAAGGATCATTTGGATCTATCTGATAATACGCCAGCAGATCATCCTGCGCTAATTTGTAGCGGCCACCATAATATAAAGCGATGCCGCGATTCATACGCGCGAAATTGTAAGTTGGATCAAGCTCTAATACAGAATCAAACGCTTCATAGGCAGCATCATAATTGCCTGCCTGCGTAAAATAAATCCCTAGAAAATTAAAAACTTCAGGGATATCTGGACGAATCGCTAACGCAGTTGAAAAATCATTACGCGCTAACGCCCTTAAACCTAGACTATCATACAATACTCCGCGCTCATATAAAAGCTGGGCGTATTCATCATCAGTCAAGGACCGACTCGCAAGGATTTGTTCCATACGAGCCAGTATCACTTCTTGTTGTAATGAAGGTTGAAGAGGAACAGCAAATACCTCGTTTTTACGCCAATCTTTACTGCTACATCCAATGAGCACAAAAAAGATAAGCGCAGAGACAACACGAATTAACGCGCTTAAGTCCCTAAACCGAAGACAGATACTGTTCAGCATACTCCGTCCTTACATTACCACTAATTTTAGCATTATGGCTAATGCACTCTACATCCATAGAGCGCTCTTAATCAAATACAGCTTACTCTGCTGAATCTTGCTGTTGAGCTGGTTGCTCTTCAGTGGTGACAGCTTCTTTCATGCTTAGGCGAATACGGCCTTGACGGTCGATTTCAAGTACCTTAACAGGAACTTCTTGGCCCATTTGCAGATAGTCAGTGACTTTCTCAACACGCTTATCTGCGATTTGAGAAATATGCACTAAGCCTTCTTTACCACCGCCGATAGCAACAAATGCTCCGAAATCAACAATACGAGTCACTTTACCTTGATAGATACGACCCACTTCAACTTCTGCTGTGATTTCTTCAATACGACGAATCGCTTCTTTTGCTTTCAAGCCATCTGTCGCAGCAATTTTCACTGTACCATCATCTTCAATCTCGATAGTTGTTCCTGTTTCTTCAGTCAGAGCACGAATAACAGAACCACCTTTACCAATAACATCTTTGATCTTATCTGGATTGATGCGAATAGTGTAAATACGCGGAGCAAACTCAGAAATTTCTTCGCGAGGACCATTAATTGCTTGTTCCATAATACCCAAAATGTGCAGACGAGCACCTTTTGCTTGGTTCAAAGCAACTTGCATGATTTCGCGAGTGATCCCTTCGATTTTAATGTCCATTTGCAGTGCGCTGATACCGTCACGGCTACCCGCAACTTTAAAGTCCATATCACCTAAATGGTCTTCATCACCTAAGATGTCAGAAAGAACAACGAAATCGTTACCTTCTTTCACAAGACCCATTGCAATACCTGCAACCGCTGCTTTGATTGGTACACCCGCATCCATCAGTGCCAAAGAAGCACCACAAACAGAAGCCATTGAAGATGAACCATTCGATTCAGTGATTTCTGATACAACACGAACTGTATATGGGAAATCAGCGTGGTTAGGCATAACAGCCAAAACACCACGTTTTGCTAAACGACCATGACCAATTTCACGACGTTTAGGTGAACCAACCATGCCTGTTTCACCAACAGAGTATGGAGGGAAGTTATAATGGAACAAGAAGCGATCAGTATATTCACCCATCAATTGGTCAATAACTTGTGCATCACGTTCTGTACCCAAAGTTGCCGTTACCAGTGCCTGAGTTTCACCACGAGTAAACAGAGCAGAACCGTGTGTGCGTGGTAGCAGACCAGTACGTACGTCAAGCGCACGAACCATGTCTTTCTCGCGTCCATCAATACGTGGTTCACCGCGAATAACACGAGAACGAACAACTTGTTTTTCGAGGTTTGCTAAAATATCCGCAACTTCTGAAGCATCAATATTTTCATCTTCAGCAAGAATAGCTGCTGTGACTTCTTCTTTAATTAAGTCAACTTGCGCATAACGCTCTTGTTTTTCAGTGATACGATAAGCATCACCCATACGGCTTTCAGCTAATTGAGCAATTTTATCACGTAAAGCTTGGTTAACAGATTCAGGCTGCCAATCCCATTTTTCTTTACCTGCTAATTTAACTAGCTCATTAATTTCGTTGATGACAACTTGTTGTTGGTCATGACCAAAAACAACTGCACCAAGCATTTGATCTTCGCTTAAAAGCTCAGCTTCTGATTCAACCATCAGAACAGCACTTTCAGTACCCGCAACAACTAAATCAAGACGGCTTAATTTCAGCTCATCAGCAGTTGGGTTCAATACATATTGGTCATCAATAAAACCAACACGAGCTGCACCGATTGGACCATTAAAAGGAACACCTGACAGCGCTAGAGCTGCTGATGCACCAATCATAGCAACGATATCTGGGTTAACTTGTGGGTTAACAGAAACCACAGTTGCAATGATTTGAATTTCATTGACGAAACCTTCTGGGAACAAAGGACGCAATGGGCGGTCGATAAGACGCGCAATTAATGTTTCGCCTTCACCTGGACGGCCTTCACGACGGAAGAAGCTACCAGGAATACGGCCAGCAGCGTAAGTACGCTCTTGGTAATTTACAGTCAGTGGAAAGAAATCCTGACCTTCTTTAACTTTTTTCTGAGCAACTGCAGTAACAAAAACCGCAGTATCATCCATATTCACCATCACAGCTGCCGTCGCTTGGCGAGCCATCATGCCTGTTTCAATCGTTACGGTATGTTGACCGTATTGAAATTTGCGAACAATAGGATTTAACAAAATATTATCCTTCATTTATTAAGGCTACCTGAGCTTCTCTGGTAGCATTGGCTTTCTCTTTACCACAGCCTCGCGACTAATGAGAATACTGATCTTCAAATTATCAGTGCTCTCATTAGCCGCGCGAATCGGTTGTAGCTAAAGAGGCTTCATTAAAAACAATTAATTACACTTTACAGCTTAGCATTTAAGTTAAGTATAATTCGAGCATTACTTCAACTTTAAACACAACTTTTAGAAGAAAAGGGGCCTATTGGCCCCTTTCCACTGAAACTCACTAGATTAGCGACGCAGACCTAGACGCTCGATAAGAGCAGTATAACGCGTGATATCTTTGCTTTTCAGGTAAGCTTGCAATCTACGACGCTGAGCAACCATACGCAGCAGACCACGACGGCTATGGTGATCTTTTTTGTGCTCTGCAAAGTGACCTTGCAGGTGGTTGATTTGAGCTGTCAGCAAAGCAATTTGAACTTCGCTTGAACCAGTGTCGTTAGCATCGCGACCAAATTCAGCAACGATTTTTGCTTTTGCTTCAGTACTTAGAGACATAATGAACTCCAAAAAAATAAATGTATATGTAATGAGCGCCAATCTCTAATTTAGCATCTCACAGTTTAAGCGCGGCTATTCTACGCTGCTTATAAACGCAAAGCAATAAGCTCAGCTATTCCGGCTGTTCATTTTCGACGACTAAACGTTTCGGCGCAATTCGCCCATCTTCGCTAATAATCGCAATTCCAATAAAGCGTGAAGGCTCGCCACAAGTCACTCTAACCATTTCCCCTTCAGCTAACTGCGCTATATTGGCTCTAACTGGTTGCCCTTGCTTAAAATAAGCTGCTGTTTCTTCAGTTAAATGTACTACGGGAAAATGGACTACTGCGGTATCCATTGGTAATAACAGTGAATCAAGAAGCGATTCATAAGTACCAAGTCCTTCATCAACTTGTGCTCTCAACGCAGCAAGTTGCTCTAAAGTCATCATATTTGCATAAGGATAATTAGCGACTTGCAGACGACGTAGATAAATAACATGCGCACCGCAACCTAACATTTCACCTAAATCATCAATAATGCTACGAATATAAGTTCCTTTAGAACAATGAATTTCCAACTCTAACTCATTATTTTCTAAACTAATAAATTGTAATTCATAAACCGTAATGGGCCTTGCTTCGCGCTCTACTGTTATACCTTTGCGTGCATATTCATACAAAGGACGACCTTGATGTTTCAACGCAGAATACATGGATGGTACCTGCAATGTATCCCCACGGAAATGATCAAGCGCTTCATCAAGCTGATCAGATGTAAAGTTAACGTTACGCTCGCTAATGATTTCACCATGCGAATCAGACGTATCTGTTCTTTGGCCTAATCTCGCAATAACACGGTAACGTTTATCTGAATCGAGCAAAAATTGAGAAAACTTAGTAGCTTCACCAAGACAAATAGGCAGCATCCCCGTTGCAAGAGGATCTAAAGCACCAGTATGACCGGCTTTATTGGCATTGAAGAAGCGCCGCACTTTTTGCAGCGCATCATTTGAAGAAATATCGGTTGGTTTATCCAGCAGCAAAACACCATCTATGTTACGGCCGCTACGACGACGCCCCATTATTTTTCCTCTTGGTCGTCCGCTTTTGCACGGCGGAGCTCATCATCACGGATCACATTAGAAACCAAGTTAGACATACGCATTCCGTCAACTAATGAGCTATCGTATTCAAATGTTAACTCTGGGATGACGCGCAAACGCATCGCTTTACCTAGCAAAGAACGAATAAAACCAGCAGCTTCATTAAGTGCTTTAATACCGTCTTTTACCATGTCTGATTCATGTTCTTCATGAGAGATGTTCAAGAAAGTCACGAAAACTTTCCCGTAAGCTAAATCTCGTGATAATTCAACGCCAGAAACCGTTGCCATGCCAATGCGGGGATCTTTAACTTCGCGCTGCAAGATAATCGCAATTTCTTTTTGCATCTCTTGTGCTACACGCTGAGAACGGCTGAATTCTCTTGCCATCGTTATATCTCCTAACATTTGGGGGGCAACCGCCCCCCAAGAAAACAAATCTATCAGGCTTAATTAGCCATCAATAGAACGTTTAATTTCAATAACTTCAAAGACTTCGATCATATCGCCGACACGAACGTCATTGTAGTTTTTAACACCAATACCACACTCCATACCGTTACGAACTTCATTCACGTCATCTTTAAAGCGACGTAATGATTCTAGCTCACCTTCGTAGATAACAACGTTATCACGTAGAACACGGATTGGGTTATTACGTTTGATAGTGCCTTCAGTCACCATACAACCTGCAATTGCACCAAACTTAGGCGATTTAAAGACATCACGGACTTCTGCAAGACCAATGATTTGCTGTTTATATTCAGGCGCTAACATGCCGCTCATTGCTTGTTTGATTTCATCAATCAAGCTATAGATAACAGAGTAGTAACGTAAATCAACGCTTTCACTTTCAATAACGCGACGAGCAGATGCATCTGCACGAACGTTGAAGCCAAGAATAATAGCATTTGATGCCGCAGCCAAGGTTGCATCTGTTTCAGTGATACCACCAACACCAGAACCGATGATTTTTACTTTCACTTCATCAGTTGATAATTTCATCAATGCGTCAGTGATAGCTTCACAGGTACCTTGAACATCTGTTTTAAGCACGATATTCAGTTCAGAAACTTTACCTTCTTCCATGTTAGCAAACATGTTTTCCAGCTTAGATTTTTGCTGGCGAGCAAGTTTAACATCACGGAATTTACCTTGACGATACAGAGCAACTTCACGTGCTTTTTTCTCATCACGTACAACTGTTGCTTCATCACCCGCAGAAGGTACGCTAGATAAACCTAAGATCTCAACTGGAATTGAAGGGCCTGCGGATTGAACTTCTTTACCTAATTCGTTGCGCATTGCACGAATACGGCCATATTCAAAACCACACAGGACGATATCGCCCTTGTTAAGCGTACCTTCTTGAACCAAGATAGTCGCAACTGGACCACGACCTTTATCAAGATAAGATTCCACGACAACACCGCTTGCCATACCTGCGTAAACAGCTTTCAGTTCAAGAACTTCAGCTTGTAGCAAAATAGCATCAAGAAGCTCGTCAATCCCTGTACCTTTCTTAGCAGATACACTGATAAACTGAGTATCACCACCCCAATCTTCAGAAATTACGCCATATTGAGATAGCTCATTTCTTACACGATCTGGATCAGCTTCTGGTTTATCCATTTTGTTTACAGCAACAACGATTGGCACACCGGCAGCTTTAGCATGCTGGATAGCTTCGATTGTTTGTGGCATAACACCATCATCCGCTGCAACAACTAGGACAACAATATCTGTCGCCTGAGCACCACGAGCACGCATTGAAGTAAATGCGGCGTGACCTGGGGTATCCAGGAAGGTAATCATACCTTTGTCAGTTTTAACGTGGTATGCACCGATGTGCTGAGTAATACCACCCGCTTCACCAGAAGCTACTTTCGTTGAACGAATATAGTCTAGTAAAGAAGTTTTACCGTGGTCAACGTGACCCATGATGGTAACAACTGGAGCACGAGGCTCTTTCACTGCTGTACCAGTATCACGGTCATTCATGACTGCTTCTTCAAGTTCATTCTCACGACGAAGAATAACTTTGTGTCCCATTTCTTCTGCAACTAATTGTGCAGTTTCTTGGTCAATGACTTGGTTGATAGTCGCCATTGCGCCCATCTTCATCATTGTTTTAATAACTTGTGAGCCTTTAACTGCCATTTTATTAGCAAGCTCACCAACAGAAATGGTTTCACCAATGATAACATCACGGTTAACCGCAGCGGCTGGCTTATTAAAGCTTTGTTGCAAAGAACTACCTTTGCGTTGTTTGCCTTTAGAACGGCCTGAACGACCCGCAGCACGCTCTTCTTCACGGTCTGCTTTTTCAGAAAGTTTATTACTTTTCTTTTGGCGAGGTGCTTTAGCTGAACGGTTACGAGAGCGACGACCTTCTTCTTTTTCGTCATTCTCATCTTCAGCTGCACGTGCGTGAGTAGAGGTTGTTGTATGATAATCGCTATCTTCTACAGTAGCGGTTTCAGTCGTCCATTTTTCGCCATTTTCTTCAGCCATTCTACGTGCTTCTTCTGCAACACGTTTGGCTTCAGCTTCAACTTTACGCTGAGTTTCTTCTTCAACTTTGCGCTTCAATGCTGCGGCTTCGGCTTCTAAACGCTGTTTTTCTGCATTACTTTCACTGGCTTTGCCAGCTTTTTGATGATTTTCGCTTGGTTTCACTTTTTCTCTTTCCGCTACTTCGCGTGTAGCTTTATCAGCTGCTTCACGTTTTGCTTTATCTTCGGCTTGACGTTTTGCTTCTACTTCACGTTTTGCATTTTCTTCTGCTAATCGTTTTGCTTCTGCTTCACGTTGAGCCAGTTCTTCAGCTTCGCGCTGTGCCTGCTCTTCCGCTTCACGCTTCGCCTGCTCTTCCGCTTGCGCCTGTTCAGCATCACGGTTCACATAAGTGCGTTTTTTGCGGACTTCTACATTTACCGATTTGCTTTTACCACCGGTAACTGGAACATTCAAGGTACTACGGGTTTTACGTTGCAATGTTAACTTACTCGGCTGGCTAGCGGAGTGTCCTTGCTCACGATTTAAATGTCCCAATAATGTCTCTTTTTCTGCCTGGTTAACAGAGTCATTCTCACTTTTTTTGATCCCTGCTTCAGCAAATTGCTGTACCAGGCGTTCAACTGTGGTTTGAATTTCTGCTGCCAATGATTTTACAGTTTCTGTCATGCCGTTCCTTCCTGCTACAGTGTTTACGCATCGTTACCGAACCAGCAAATATTACGTGCGGCCATGATGAGTACGCCTGCTTTCTCACCATCCAGACCTTCAATATCACTCAGGTCGTCAATGCCCTGCTCAGCAAGATCTTCTAGTGTACAGATACCATGTGCAGCCAAATTATAGGCCAGAGAATTATCCATACCTTCCAGATTTAATAAATCTTCCGCTGGCTGATTATCACCTAGGCTCTCTTTTTGAGCCAATTCAATGGTGGTAAGGGCCGCTTTCGCTCTTTCGCGTAGAACTTCAACGGTTTCTTCATCAAGACCGTCAATTTCAAGAAGTTCTTTAATAGGCACGTAGGCCAGTTCTTCTAATGTCGAGAAGCCTTCTTCTACCAACGTTGTGGCAAAATCTTCATCGATATCAAGATGCTTAGTGAATGTATCAATAGAAGCATGTGCTTCTGCTTGATGCTTAGCATTTAGTTCTTCTGCGGTCATGACATTCAGTTCCCATTTGTCATCACCACGATGCTTTTTCAGTAATTGTGCTGCTAAGCGAACATTTTGACCATTACGGCCAATCGCTTGTGCCAAGTTACTGCTTTCAACAGCCACATCCATCGTGCATTTGTCTTCATCAACCACGATTGATGCAACATCAGCGGGTGCCATTGCATTAATAACGAACTGTGCTGGGTTATCATCCCACAGTACGATATCGATTCGCTCTCCGCCAAGTTCACTTGAAACTGCTTGAACTCGCGCACCACGCATACCAACACAAGCCCCTACTGGGTCAATGCGTTTATCATTAGTTTTAACCGCAATTTTAGCACGGGAACCTGGGTCACGAGCTGCTGCTTTAATTTCAATAATTTCTTCGCCAATTTCTGGCACTTCAATACGGAATAATTCAACCAGCATTTCAGGGCGAGAACGAGTCACAAAAAGTTGTGCTCCACGCGCTTCTGGACGTACATCATACAGGACACCACGAATACGGTCACCTGGACGGAAGTTTTCACGAGGCAACATGTCTTCACGGAGAATAACGGCTTCTGCATTGTTACCAAGGTCTAATGTGATATTCTCACGGTTTACCTTTTTAACTTGCGCTGTAATTATCTCACCTTGTTGCTCACGGAACTGTTCAACAACCATGGCTCTTTCAGCTTCACGTACTTTCTGTACGATGACTTGTTTTGCTGTTTGAGTCGTAATACGGTCAAATACAACAGATTCAATTTGGTCTTCAACATATCCACCAAGCTGTAATTCTGGATCTTCGTATTGCGCAGCTTCCAGTGTGATTTCGCGTGTTGGCATTGTGACTTCATCAACAATTAACCAACGACGGAAAGTATCAAAATCACCTGATTTACGATCGATTTCTACACGAACATCAATCTCTTGTTCATATTTCTTTTTAGTTGCTGTAGCTAGTGCAGTTTCCAGAGCCTCGAAGATTTTTTCACGAGGGAGGGATTTTTCGTTAGAAACCGCTTCTACAACAGCCAGAATTTCTTTGTTCATCCTAGTTGCCTCATTGAACTTTATTAAAAGTGTGGGACCAAGTTAGCTTTTTGGATGTTTCCAAGGGCAAACACTTCATCCTTCCCATCCACTGTAACCGTTATCATTTCGCCATCGACGGATTTAATTATCCCTTGCCATCTACGGCGGTTCTGCATAGCAATACGCAAAGTCAGCGCCACCTCTTCACCGATAAAGCGCTCATACTGTGCGGCAGTGAATAACGGACGTTCAAGCCCTGGTGACGATATTTCTAGGTTATAAACGACAGAAATTGGATCTTCGACATCCAATACTGCACTCACTTGATGGCTAACATCAGCACAATCATCAACATTGATGCCATTTTCGCTATCAATGAAAACACGCAATGTCGATGTACGCGCGCGGATAAACTCTAAGCCTACAAATTCAAAGCCAAGTGCTTCCACCGGTGCTGAAATCATCTCTGTCAATTTTTGTTCTAACGTGGACAAGCCCAMCCCCAGACATAAAAAAAGGGCTATAAAAGCCCAGTTAATTCGATTGTCAAATAACAAAAAACCCCGAAATTTCGGGGCTTTATGAAACTGGACCCTGTAGTGCCAACGGGTTCTACCATGTTCTTAGTATATCTTGAAAATCTAGATAAATCGATGAGAAATTCCGATAAATACATTTGATAAGATATGCTAACTAAGAATTGGTTGCGGGAGCTGGATTTGAACCAACGACCTTCGGGTTATGAGCCCGACGAGCTACCAAGCTGCTCCATCCCGCGTTCGAAAACGTGACATATTCTACACAAATAACTCGCGCATCACAAGTTATCTTAAAAATAATGGTGCCGAGGACGGGACTTGAACCCGTACGCCCGTTTTGTAGGCACTACCACCTCAAGGTAGCGTGTATACCAATTTCACCACCTCGGCACTGAGGTGAGGTTATTAGCTTATAAATAACTAATACCCTCAAATTCTTTACTTTCTAGATGACAGACTTAATGTTGTCATTCGGAATCTTTAACACTTAACGAGGAATATCGCTCGTTGGTGTTGCTGGTGCTGCCGGAACGTCTGTTGGTTGCTCGACTTTTGCCGGTTCACTAATGTTTTCCCATTTACTACCAGTTCCATATTTGTTGGCAGTCATATTGCCAAGCACTAAACTGATAATGAAAAACACAGCAGCCAAGATTCCAGTCATACGAGTCATGAAGTTACCAGAACCCGATGAACCAAACAGTGTTGCAGAAGCACCCGCACCGAATGATGCACCCATGTCAGCACCTTTGCCTTGCTGTAACATAACCAAACCAATCAGGCTAATTGCTACTAGCAAAAAAATAACTAAGAGAGCTACATACATTTGAGTTACCTATTCAATTGCGGCGCACGATGTTTTTTAGTTGATAACACCATGACTTCATTACTGCACACCCGCTCATCACACTGTTAACCAAATAACTTTAAGAGATTGAGCAGGTGCGAATACTAACCAAAGCTGCGCTGACAAGCAAGCCAAATTTTATTTCATTTGTTCATTTGAAGAAAAAATCAACAAATATAAACAATAATGTTTGGCTTTATTATGCATGCATTTTACAGCACTTGCATTTTGAACAGCCAATACAGCAACAGCTTAATTTACTCTTTACTTAGCCTGCGGATTTAACTGCATCAGCAATGCGATTTGCCATTGCGGTTACGTCAGCTTCATTCTCGCCTTCTACCATTACTCGAATTAATGGCTCAGTACCAGATTTACGCAGCAATACGCGACCTTTTCCAGCAAGTTGTTTCTCAACTTCTTCGTTAGCAGCTAGAACAGCATCACTTTGTAGCGGATCGTGAGCGCCTGAGAAACGAACATTCACTAACACTTGAGGAAGTAATTTCATTCCGCTGCATAAATCATGCAAACTCATTTGGTTACGCACTATTGCACTTAACACTTGTAAGCCAGCAACAATCCCGTCACCTGTCGTCGTTTTATCGAGCAAAATAATATGACCGGAGTTTTCAGCACCCATCCGCCAGCCTTTTTCTTGAAGTTTTTCAAGAACGTAACGGTCGCCCACTTTTGCACGCTCAAATGGAACACCCAACTGTTTCAACGCGATTTCCAGCCCCATATTGCTCATTAGCGTACCAATAACACCGCCTTTTAGCTGGCCCTGACGCAATGCTTCGCGAGCAATAATATAGAGAATTTGGTCGCCATCGACTTTATTTCCTTGGTGGTCAACCATAATTATACGGTCACCATCACCATCAAAAGCCAAACCAACATCCGCTTTTTCTGCAATTACACGCTCTTGCAACATACGAACATCTGTAGCACCGCATTGTTCATTTATGTTGATCCCGTTTGGTTCACAGCCAATAGAGATCACTTCTGCGCCTAATTCACGAAATACATTAGGTGCAATATGATATGTTGCCCCATTAGCACAATCGATCACAATTTTTAAACCCGCAAGACTTTGCTCACTTGGAAACGTGCCTTTACAGAATTCAATATAACGACCCGCAGCATCAACAATGCGATTTGCACGGCCAAGCTCAGCAGATTCAACACAAGTAATTGGTTTTTCCATCTCAGCTTCAATGGCTTCTTCTACTTCATCTGGTAATTTTGTACCATCAATAGAGAAGAATTTAATCCCGTTGTCATCATAAGGATTATGAGAAGCTGAAATAACAATCCCTGCTTCCGCACGGAAAGTTCGAGTCAAATAAGCTACCGCAGGGGTTGGCATTGGTCCTGTAAATGAAGCAGATAGACCCGCCGCTGCTAATCCAGCCTCTAATGATGATTCCAACATATAGCCAGAAATACGCGTATCTTTACCGATAATAATTTTACGTGAACCATGACGAGCTAACACTTTACCCGCAGCCCAACCCAGTTTTAATACAAAGTCTGGTGTAATTGGGCTATCACCCACTTTTCCACGAATACCATCAGTACCAAAATATTTACGGCTACTCATACGCTAATTTTTCCTTTTCTGACAATGTCATCTGAACGACTTGCATTGCTTGTACTGTTTCTTCTACATCATGCACACGAATAATTTGTGCACCTTGCATTGCTGCAATTGTGGCACAAGCTAGACTGCCGGCAAGGCGTTCTTGAGGTGAAACATTCAATAATTGCCCAATCATAGATTTACGGGACATTCCTGCCAATACGGGTAATCCGAAATCATGAAATTTGTTTAAGTTTGCCAATAACTGGTAATTATGCGATAGATTTTTACCGAAACCAAAGCCGGGGTCGAGTATTATCTGTTGTTTTTTAATTCCCGCAGCGACGCAACGCTCAATTTCAGCTTGAAAATAGGTTTTCACTTCTCTAACAACATCCTCATAATGAGGTGCATTTTGCATTGTTCTTGGCTCACCTTGCATATGCATAATACAAACAGGTAGCCCTGTCTGTGCTGCCACTTCAAGAGAACCCGCTTCATGTAATGAACGAATATCATTAATTAAATGCATACCCGCTTTGGCTGCTTCAGACATCACTTGAGCTTTTGAAGTATCAACCGAAATCCACACATCAAATCGCTGTGCTATTGCTTCAACAATAGGAATAACTCTATCTAATTCTTCATTCACAGAAACTTCATCTGCACCGGGGCGAGTCGACTCACCGCCAATGTCAATGATACTTGCTCCTGCATTGACCATACTAGCAACATGATCAAGTGCATCATGATAACGATTATGGGTGCCACCGTCTGAAAATGAATCAGGAGTAACATTCAAAATCCCCATCACTTTGGGTGTCGATAAATCCAGTTCACAGCCTCTTGCATTGATTTTTATCATCACTTACCTC
The DNA here is from genome assembly GCF_000314895.2 of Providencia sneebia DSM 19967. Lineage (GTDB taxonomy): Bacteria > Pseudomonadota > Gammaproteobacteria > Enterobacterales > Enterobacteriaceae > Providencia > Providencia sneebia. The sequence continues at coordinate 63,787 of NZ_CM001773.1, forward strand.
AATGTAAAAAACCCCAGAAATCTGGGGTTTTTAAATAATTAACGTCTCAGGTTAGCTTACTATAGTTTGCTATCGTCTGATTTATCAGATGAATTAGATTCATCATCACCATTTTTTGGCTCTTCCGATTTAGGAGGCGTTGCTGTTTCAGGTTTTGATGAGCTTGAACCCGCACCAAAAGAACCTGTCACATTACTCACCTTTTTATCTTCATCCCAGCCAGCTGGCTCACGTACTGGACGTCTATTCATTAAATCGTCGATTTGTGGCATATCAATGGTTTCATATTTCAATAGTGCATCTTTTGTGGAATGCAAAATATCAATATTATCCGTCAATGTTTTCATTGCCAGTTCATAACAACGATCTAGAATAATTTTCACTTCTTCATCAACAATACGTGCAGTTTCATCAGAAATACCAGCACCGTTACCAGAAGAGCGTCCCATGAAAGCAGGACCTTCTTCTTTAGCATATTGCATTGGTCCTAAACGGTCAGAGAAGCCCCATTGAGTTACCATGTTACGTGCAGTATTCGTTGCAAATTGAATATCTGATGAAGCACCTGTTGTCACTTTTTCACGACCGTAAATCAACTCTTCTGAAATACGACCCGCGTAAGCTGTTGCAATCATCCCTTCTAGTTTCAAGCGGCTACGACTCACTTCATCACCTTCAGGTAAGAAGAATGCCACACCTAAAGCTTGTCCACGAGGAACGATTGTGACTTTATGAACAGGGTCATGTTCCGGCATTAAATGCCCAACAATCATATGCCCAGCTTCATGATAAGCAGTCGACTCTTTTTGCTCTTCTGTCATCATGAGAGAACGGCGTTCCGCACCCATCCAAATTTTGTCACGTGCTTTTTCAAATTCAACCATTGAAACAACACGTTTATTAGCGCGCGCTGCAAACAATGCGGCTTCGTTGACTAAGTTAGCCAATTCAGCACCAGAAAAACCTGGCGTTGCACGTGCCAAAATAAAAGTATCGACATTTGGATCGATAGGTACACGACGCATATGCACTTTCAATATTTGCTCACGACCACGAACATCTGGCAAGCCAACAACAACTTGGCGGTCAAAACGACCTGGACGTAATAATGCAGGGTCAAGAACATCAGCACGGTTGGTTGCTGCAATAACGATAATACCTTCATTGCCTTCAAAACCATCCATTTCAACCAGCATTTGGTTCAATGTTTGCTCACGTTCATCATGGCCACCACCTAACCCAGCACCACGCTGACGACCTACTGCATCGATTTCATCGATAAAAATGATACAAGGTGCTGCTTTTTTAGCTTGTTCAAACATATCACGAACACGCGACGCACCAACACCGACAAACATTTCAACAAAGTCAGAACCTGAAATAGTAAAGAATGGAACTTTTGCTTCACCAGCAATTGCTTTTGCAAGCAATGTTTTACCCGTACCAGGAGGGCCTACCATCAGGACACCTTTTGGGATCTTACCACCCAATTTCTGGAAACGAGCTGGTTCACGCAAGAATTCAACTATCTCGCCAACTTCTTCTTTTGCTTCATCACAACCTGCAACATCTGCAAATGTTGTTTTTATCTGATCTTCCGTTAGCATGCGAGCTTTGCTTTTACCAAAAGACATCGCACCCTTACCGCCGCCACCTTGCATTTGGCGCATGAAGAAAATCCAGACACCAATCAACAGAAGCATTGGGAACCAGGAAATAAAAATTGTGCTAAGGAAGCTAGGTTCTTCTGGTGGTTCACCAACGACAGTTACATGTTTATTCAACATGGTGTCTAACAGCTTTTCATCCTGCATAGGAAGATAAGTTGTATAGCGGCTATTATCAGCCTTTCTGACGTTTAATTCACGACCTGTGATACGAACTTCACGTACCTGATCCTGGGCTAACTCATTGATAAACGTTGAATAATCAACTCTGCGACTATTCGAATCGCTTGGGCCAAAACTCTGGAACAAGGACATCAGAACAACTGCGATGACTAACCAGAGAATCAGGTTTTTCGCCATGTCACTCAAGGGATTAACCTCATATTACAACTGTGTTAACAAATAGCGCTCAGGGTACTACAGTTTTAGCCCTGTCGCTACAATGTATACTTCACGCGATCTTGCCCGCGAAGATTCTGGCTTACGAACTTTTACCTTCGTAAATAGGGAACGGATATCCCTTAGGTACTCGTCAAAGCCTTCTCCTTGAAATACTTTAACGATAAAACTTCCTCCAGGAGCCAACACGGTACGACACATATCCAATGCTAACTCAACCAGATACATCGATCGAGGTATATCGACCGCGGGAGTCCCGCTCATGTTTGGGGCCATATCGGACATGACCACCTGAACTTTTTTTTCACCAACCCGCTCTAACAGTGCTGCTAACACGGCTTCATCACGAAAATCTCCTTGCAGGAAATCCACGCCAACAATTGGGTCCATTGGTAGAAGATCACACGCAATCACTCGGCCGTTGTTACCTATTTGGCTAACAACATACTGTGACCAGCCACCGGGCGCTGCTCCCAAATCAACAACGGTCATACCAGGTTTAAAAATTTTATCACCTTGCTGGATTTCATCCAGTTTAAACCATGCGCGCGAGCGAAGCCCCTTTTTTTGTGCTTGTTGAACAAATTTATCGCTAAAATGTTCTTGTAACCAGCGACTTGAGCTTGCCGAACGTTTTTTATTGGCCATTGTACTTTTCCAACTCAACTAATAGAAATACATCTATACCTGCCATACTTCAAGTTGCCATTAGCAATGAGTGTAAATAAAATCTGCCATCCCAATCACATAATGATAAAAACTACGCTTATTAGAATATTTTGCTCGCTAACTTAGCGGTAACTTGAGTTATTTTGTGTATACATTACTGCTTCTTTACCATCCTATAGATATAATTGATGGTGATAGATATCAGATGGCGGTAGAATAAGCCATTTTCAATACTAACTAAGCAAAAAATCGATGAATCTTAATAAAAAACAAATTCAGCACCTGAAAAGTCTCGCTCACCACTTAAACCCTGTTGTAATGATTGGCAACAATGGATTAACAGAAGGTGTCTTAGCTGAGATTGAACTTTCATTAACTCACCATGAGCTTATCAAAGTCAAAATCGCAGGCGAAGACCGTGATACCAAAAACTTGATCGCTGATGCGATTGTTCGTGAAACAGGTGCCGCGAATGTACAAATTATTGGCAAAATACTTGTTATCTACCGACCTTCGGCAGATCGCAAAATTATTTTACCTAAATAATATTTGTTCACTTATACAAAAATGCCATTGAAAGCATGTTTTGTATGAAGAAAAAGGCCGCCTGCGGCCTTTTTCTCTAATACTCTAAAATAGTATAACCAATTCAGTAAAATAGGAATTAGATATACTCAACTTTAAGAATTTCAAACTCGACATCACCACCCGGCGTTTTGATAGTGACGACGTCATCAACCTCTTTACCAATCAAACCACGCGCAATAGGTGAATTCACGGAGATAAGGTTCACTTTAATGTCAGCTTCATCATCACCAACAATTCGATAAGTCAGCTCTTCATCTGTATCCACATTCAATACAGTGACTGTGGCACCGAAAATAACGCGTCCGTTATTCGTCATTTTAGTGACGTCAATAACTTGAGCATGAGAAAGTTTAGATTCTATTTCTTGAATTCTACCTTCACAAAAACCTTGCTGCTCACGAGCTGCGTGATATTCAGCATTCTCTTTCAAATCGCCATGTTCACGAGCTTCTGCAATTGATGCAATAATTTCCGGGCGGCGGACAGATTTTAGATAATCAAGCTCTTCTCGTAATTTATCTGCACCCAATACCGTCATTGGAATCTGTTTCATTGATAAATACCTCTGTTTCAATCCTCTATAAAAATAAGTATCTTCCTGATTTTCTGTCACAACAGTACAACCTCCCTCAACACGGTAGGAGGTACTCAAACAATACACAGGCTGTGAAAAGGCATTAAAAACCGATTCACTCACTTATCTTAGCACAATGCTGACTATTCTAACGTAGAGTTAATAGCGGGTCATCGTTTACTTTTTCAGGCATTACACTTTAGTATGTATAGTATGTCTACCTTACTGTGTGAAATTTATGTCGTTATTAACACTTACCAGAAAATGGGTCATCACTTTAGGCATTACCTTGGCTGCTGGGCAAGCTTTTGCAATCCCTATTGATGATTATAAGCAATACTTACCTGATGGCACTAATCTCGCTCTGGTTGCACAAAAGGTCGGAAGCAATACGCCAATCATTGATTATAATGCGCAACAAATGGCACTCCCAGCGAGTACTCAAAAAGTTGTGACAGCACTCGCTGCATTATTGCAACTTGGGCCTGATTACCGTTTTGTCACTAACTTTGAAAGTAGTGCCAAATTGAATAACAACACACTCACCGGTGATCTAGTCATTAGATTTAGTGGCGATCCTACCCTCACGCGCCAACAAATTCGCAACATGGTGAATGCACTCAAGCAACTTGGTATTCATAAGGTTGATGGCGACCTTATTGTCGATATTTCTGCATTCACGAGCCATGATAAAGCGCCGGGGTGGGTATGGAATGATATGACACAGTGTTTCAGTGCTCCCCCTGCTGCTGCCATTATTGATAGAAACTGTTTTTCCGTTTCCCTGTATCCAGCAGAAAAAGCGGGCGATATGGCTTATATCAAAACAGCCAGTTTTTATCCGGTAAATATGTTTAGTGAAGTTAAAACTCTTGCTAAAGGTGCTCCAGAAGGGCGTTACTGTGAGCTTGATGTTGTTCCTGGTGAATTAAATCGCTATACCTTAACGGGTTGTTTAGCACAGCGCAGCGAGCCTCTTCCGCTCGCCTTCGCAGTACAAAATGGTGCTAGTTATTCCGGAGCTATTGTGAAAAATGAGTTAGAACACGCAGGAATTGAATTAACTGGACATGTTAAAAAGCGCACGCTACCTGCCCCACAATCTCAAATCTTAGTAAAAACAGAATCAAAACCGCTTCATGACTTGCTCAAAGTGATGCTGAAAAAATCGGACAATATGATTGCTGACACTGTATTTCGAACTATTGGTCGAGATTATTATGGTGTGCCGGGAACATGGCGTTCTGGCTCAGACGCAGTTAGGCAAATCCTAAAACAAAAAGCAGGAATTGATTTAGGCAATACCGTGATGGTGGATGGTTCGGGCTTATCTCGTCATAATCTCATTACACCAGCCACAATGATGGAAATTTTGCAATTTATCGCCAAAAATGATCAACAGCTTGATTTTATTTCTATGCTACCGCTTGCGGGCCATGATGGAACATTACGTTACCGAGGAGGCCTAGATGAAGCAGGCGTAAACGGTAAGGTTTCTGCAAAAACAGGCGCATTACAAGGTGTTTATAACTTAGCAGGTTTTATTACAACCGCTAGTGGGCAAAAAGTCGCGTTTGTACAATATATTTCTGCCTACGCGGTACCTCAAAATCAACAACGGACACGTCGCGTTCCGTTAGTGCGTTTTGAAAGCCGGCTGTATAAAGATCTTTTTCAGAAAAATTGATCTTAAGATCAGCATAGATCAAAAAGGCGCATCAGAAAGTGCGCCTTTTTCACAATAGAATAATGGATTAATCAATCAGATTATTTTTGATAGATGATTTCAACACCTTCGTCATCATCTTCATCCCAATCGTCATCCCAATCATCATCAAGATCTTCAGCACCTTCTAGTTGCTCTTTATGATAGTCATCCCACATAAATTCAACTTTTTCTGGCTGTTTCTCTTCTTCAGTTGTCGCCATATCACGAGGTTGAGTTTCCATAAACTCCATGATATCCCAGCATAACGCTTTCACACCTTCATGATTTACAGCTGAAATCATATAGTATTTATCTTCCCAACCCATGCCTTTTGCAATTTCTGCTGCACGTTTTGCGGACTCTTCAGGACCTAAAATATCCACTTTGTTAAAGACTAACCAACGCGGTTTTTCAGCCAATTTTTCGCTATACTTTTCGAGTTCACCAACAATGATCTTTGCATTTTCAACAGGATCAGATCCATCAATTGGGCAAATATCAATGAGGTGTAAAAGAACGCGACAACGCTCTAAATGTTTTAAAAAGCGAATACCTAAACCGGCACCTTCTGCTGCACCTTCAATCAAGCCTGGAATATCTGCAATAACAAAGCTTTTTTCGTTATCCATACGAACCACGCCTAAGCTTGGTACTAAAGTTGTAAATGGATAATCAGCAACTTTTGGTTTTGCGGCGGAAACAGACCGAATAAAGGTTGATTTACCTGCATTTGGCATACCTAACATGCCAACGTCAGCAAGTAACATTAACTCAAGCATAAGTTCACGCGTTTCGCCCGGCGTACCCATGGTGCGTTGTCTTGGTGCACGGTTAACAGATGATTTAAAACGGGTATTACCTAATCCGTGAAAACCGCCTTTAGCAACCATATGGCGCTGTTCATGGCGAGTCATATCACCAAGTACTTCCCCAGTACCAAGATCGCGTACACGCGTTCCTACAGGCACTTTAACTGTAATATCTTGGCCACGCTTACCTGTGCAGTCACGGCTTTGACCATTTTGGCCTCGTTCTGCACGGAATGATTTTTCAAAGCGGTAATCAATCAAGGTGTTCAGGTTTTCATCTGCCTGTAAGTAGACATCTCCACCGTCACCACCGTCACCGCCGTCAGGGCCGCCTTTCGGGATATACTTTTCACGACGGAAGCTGACACAACCATTGCCACCATCTCCCGCCACTACCAATATCTTGGCTTCATCAACAAATTTCATAATCTTTTCTCCGACTGTATAAGAGTCATTATAGTGCTGGATGGCTTTCTTACCCAGAGATGGCGTATTTTAAATATAAAAAGCCCCGCAAAATGTTTTGCAGGGCTTTAAAATTCGAATTAAAAGTCAGAAAACTTATTCAGCTTCGATGCTGATAAATTTACGATTGTTTGGACCTTTAACTTCAAATTTAACTTTTCCATCCGCTAAAGCGTACAGAGTGTGGTCACGGCCGCAACCTACGTTGCTACCTGCATGGAACTTAGTTCCACGTTGACGAACGATGATGCTACCTGCTAATACTGCTTCACCACCGAAACGTTTTACACCCAGACGTTTTGCTTCTGAATCGCGACCGTTACGAGTCGAGCCGCCAGCCTTTTTGTGTGCCATTAATCTGCTCTCCTAAATCTTAAGCGATGCCAGTGATCTTAACATCAGTGAACCACTGACGGTGACCTTGCTGTTTACGGCTGTGTTTACGACGACGGAACTTAACGATTTTAACTTTATCGCCACGACCGTGAGCAACCACTTCCGCTTTCACTTTAACGCCTTCAACGACAGGAGCACCGATTTGGATCTCATCGCCATTAGCAACCATCAGAACTTGATCAAATTCAACAGTTTCACCTGTTGCGATGTCCAGCTTTTCTAGGCGGACAGTTTGACCTTCGCTAACTCGGTGTTGTTTACCACCACTTTGGAAAACCGCGTACATATTAACTCCGCTTTCCGCGTACTCGCTAAATATTTCAATTCCTGAGCACGCTATAAAAATATTCACAATAGGGCGCGAATTCTACGCAAAAAAGCATCAGAACACAAGCCTATAATGAAGCCAGATGACAAAAAATACGACTTTTTTAATAAGACCGTAATTTTAATGCTGATTTTCCTTGTCTAGCTCGAATTGTTACTTATTTAAACATTTTTTGCATTACAAGTGATTATCTTAGAAATATTAATGTTATGCTTACGCTATAACTATTCTGATTACAGCGCCTTTTATGATCAGGTAAAGCTAAAATTTTATAATATGAATAAATTACGATGAATTTAGAATCTATTATTGAACTGACCACCGAGGATATGTCAGCGGTAAACCAAGCGATCCTCAGTCAATTGAATTCAGACGTTACGCTAATTAACCAGCTTGGTTATTACATTGTTAGCGGTGGCGGTAAAAGGATCCGTCCAATGATCGCGATCCTTGCGGGTCGATCACTCGGCTACTCTGGACATAAACATATCCAAGTTGCCGCATTGATTGAGTTTATCCACACTGCAACATTACTCCATGATGATGTCGTTGATGAATCAGATATGAGGCGCGGTAAACAAACGGCTAATGCTGTTTTTGGTAACGCAGCAAGTGTTCTCGTGGGCGACTTTATTTATACTCGCTCATTTCAAATGATGACGGCACTTGACTCAATGCGTGTGCTTAAATTGATGTCAGAAGCGACTAATGTTATTGCTGAAGGTGAAGTCATGCAGTTGATGAACTGCAATGATCCTAACATTACTGAAGAAACTTATATGCAAGTTATCTACAGTAAAACCGCGCGTTTGTTTGAAGCCGCAGCACATGCCTCTGCCATTTTAGCGCAAGCAACCCCTGAGCAAGAAAAAGCACTACAAGATTATGGTCGCTATTTAGGTACAGCATTCCAGCTAGTCGATGATTTATTAGATTATGATGCTGATAATACCCAACTGGGTAAAAATACTGGGGATGATCTTAATGAAGGGAAACCTACTCTTCCACTTCTTCATGCGATGAATCATGGAACAGAAGCTGAGTCAGCCTTAATTCGCCAAGCCATAGAGCAAGGTAATGGCCGTCATTTATTAGAAACGGTTCTTGCGACAATGAAGCGGTGCCACTCACTAGAATATACATATTCTCGCGCCCAAGAAGAGTCACAAAAAGCCATTGACGCGCTGAGTGTACTAGATGACTCGATATATAAAGAAGCTTTGATTGCGCTTGCTCGCATTGCAATATCACGCCATTCATAATCTCAATAGAAAAATTATCTCTAATATGGAAAAGGGAAGAAACATCTTCCCTTTTCTATTCTACTTCTATCTTTTCTAACAAAGAGGATAAGCCATGACGCAAAATGTATTTCACAATCTTACTACGTTCATATTCCGTTAACTGATAATAGGCTTCAACCCAAACTTGCAAAGCATCCGTTTTTTTACTTTGATAATAGACCGGTGATTCGCAAAGGTTTAACTGATTTTGGATCTCATCAGGTAAACTCTCTAGGCAATATTCTACTGCTTTACCTTGAACACCTCGTTTACGACGATTTTGCCATCCTTCTCTTCTCGCCATCAGGTTCACTCCCTGAGGAGAAGTCGGTAAACCTTCTAAACCAGCTAATTCTTTTGCAGTAAACCACATTTTTTTCATATTATCTCTTTCGAATTTATATGATGAAATTCACCCTTATAGCCGTATCTAAATAGGGTTGTTATTAAAAAAGAAAATCTATTATTTTTTGATATATAAAGCTTATTTTAGATTTATATCCTTTTGATATTATTGCATCATTTATTGATTACATTAACATAGTTATCTTATCATTATATTTTCACAAGAATGATTCATGTTAATTACATCATTAACAACAAACTATATCTACCTCGGAATATACTTATAGGAATTTTTTCTATTTATTGTTCTATTTTTCAGAAAGCATTTTTTTATTTATTAAATCCACCAATGAAATGACACCTTCACGCATAATAAATGCCAATATAATGTTTCGCTCTTCATTTGAAAGTTGGTTATAAGCCTCCTGCCAAATAATCGAATTTTCATTTTGTGTTACTTGATAGGTTGCTGGTGTTTCATAAACAGAAAGTGGCTCAAATAAATCCACAGGTAGGCTATTAATATGATATTCCAACGCCTTTCCTTGTATCCCTCGTCGTTTGCGGCATACCCAATTTTCACGTCTAGCCATGGCATTGATGCCTTGTGTCGTCATGGGCAGTCCATTTAACCCCACAAGCTCCTTCGCTGTTAGCCACTCTTTTTGCATATCTGACCCTCCTAGTCATTATTGTCATCAAAGAATAATTGCTGAAATTTTTTATAATTTCTTAATATCGATAATTAATTTGTTAGCTTAAATATTTATTATAAATCTATATATAAATCATCTATGTAATCTATATTTTAATCTCTTTTAATAACAATAAATTGAGTAAATATCATTCTAATAACTTTCTTTTTTTAATTTATCATAAATATATATTAGAAGTATCTATAACGCACTCCTTTAATAAGAAATTTTCAACAATAACCATTATTAGTTAGTTATTACATTCAAAGTGTTATACATAATCACAAATATAAGTAAAACCACTTTCTTATATTTCACAAAAATAAGATTCATTTCATAAAACTGAATTTTTAGAAAAATTTAGAAATATTTTTGGGAAATTTCTGTTATTTTATTTCTAATAACAAGCAAGATTACACTGAATGTATCACAATCTTCTGTTACCTGTACCACTAACTCTACATAATTTTAAATAAAAAAGGACTAAAAAATGATTTTACGGAAATCAGATTGGCACCCAGCTGACATTATTGCCGCTTTGCGTAAAAGAGGAACAACATTAGCCGCAATATCACGGCATGCAGGTTTAAGCTCATCGACATTAGCCAATGCGCTATCGCGCCCTTGGCCGAAAGGTGAGTGGATCATTGCAAATTTTTTGGGAATACATCCATCTGAAATATGGCCAAGCCGTTATTTCAACCCAATTACAGGTGAACGATTAGAGCGAAAAGGTAGAGAAAAAAATCAAACTGTAGATTGAGTAAGCATAAAAAAACCGCTGATAACATAAATGAAGTGCCCACATAAAATAGGACACTTTATCAATGTGTTATCAGCGGTTTATTGGTAGCCCCAAAGTGCTACTCGTTTAGATTAAATACATTAATGCTTATTAGCCATTAATGAATTTTTCACCTAATTCAATATCTTTTTTCAGTACATCTAACATTTCTTTCAGTGCTTTTTGCTCGAAGTCACTTAGCTGACCGAAAGAGATATGTTTTTCAATACCATTTTTGCCAAGAAGAACAGGCTGAGCAAAGAAACGTGCATGCTCACCATCACCTTCAGTGTAAACACACTCAATTACGTTAGGCTCGCCTTGTAGACCACGAATAAGTGATAAGCCTAGACGTGCAGCCGCTTGTCCCATGGACAATGTCGCAGATCCGCCACCCGCTTTTGCTTCTACAACTTCAGTACCAGCATTTTGAATACGTTTGGTGAGTGCAGCAACTTCTTCATCTGTGAAGGTTACGCCAGGGATTTGTGATAACAATGGCAGAATAGTGACGCCTGAGTGACCACCGATAACTGGCACTTCAATTTCATGCGTTTTCTTACCTTTCAATTCAGCAACAAAAGTATTTGAACGGATGATATCCAGTGTTGTTACACCAAATAGACGGTTTTTGTCGTAAACACCGGCTTTTTTCAATACTTCTGCTGCGATAGCAACGGTAGTATTAACTGGGTTAGTGATGATACCAACCAATGCTTTTGGGCATGTTTCTGCAATTTGTTGCACCAAATTACGGACGATCCCTGCGTTAACATTAAACAGATCTGAACGATCCATACCCGGTTTACGCGCAACACCCGCGGAGATCAGGACAACATCAGCACCTTTCAGCGCTGGAGTCGCATCTTCACCTGAAAAACCAACAACTTTTACATCAGTAGGGATATGACTAAGGTCAGCAGCGACACCCGGAGTTACTGGAGCGATGTCATAGAGAGAGAGTTCTGAACCTGCTGGGAGCTGGTTTTTAAGAAGAAGGGCTAAAGCCTGACCAATACCACCTGCTGCACCTAGGACTGCAACTTTCATTCTGAAACTCCTTTATTGAACTTAAAAAGTATATGATTTCGTTCAGTTATATACCCTACCCAGAATAATTCAAAATGTATAGGTAACTTATGTCGTTCAATGTTAATCAGCTTCATTAATATAAGCAACTAACGACAATTTGAAGTATCATGGGTATAAATACATTACTGATGAAAAACAAATTGTTAACAGACGTTGATTTTTTTTAACGCAGAGCAGTCTGCATACTAATTCTCACCATTTTAAACAAAATCCTTATCTGTTAATGAGATAAGGGACACTTTTTTAACAAATAATTTTTGCTACTCTTGATTTACACATAATAAATTGTTTTTAAAACCAATAGTACGTTATCCCTTTAATTCAATTAACAAAAAATTCACATTGATTCAATCAATTGATTTATCACTTAGCACTAGCTTATAACTTTCTGCTAAAAAACAGTCAAAATTAGAAGATATGTTCATAGCCCTTTTTATTGCATAGAAAAACATCACAACTCAATTTTGTTGCATAAAAATGCACATTTACGGATAATACTCACCAATTTACTAGCAAAGGATGGGTTAATTATGCGTACACCGTCTAAACAAGAAGACTTGGTTAAGGCTTTTAAAGCCCTACTTAAAGAAGAAAAATTTAGTTCCCAAGCAGAGATTGTCGTTGCTCTTCAGGAACAAGGTTTTGAAAATATTAATCAATCCAAAATCTCCAGAATGTTAACCAAGTTTGGTGCAGTGCGTACTCGTAACGCTAAAATGGAAATGGTTTATTGTTTACCCACTGAACCGGGCGTTCCAACTGCAACAAGCCCATTAAAAAATCTCGTATTGGATATTGATTATAATAATTCTGTGGTTGTGATAAGAACAAGCCCAGGTGCAGCACAATTGATTGCGCGCTTGTTGGACTCTTTAGGTAAAGCAGAAGGGATTTTAGGCAGTATTGCTGGGGATGATACCATTTTTTCAACACCAGCTAATGAATTTACGACCAAAGAACTTTATGAAGCCATTCTGGCTCTATTTGATCAAGAATTGTAGATATTACTAAGCCATTTATTTTTGTGCCGCTTTAGTAAAAAGGAGAAATTTACTTCTCCTTTTTACATATTAACATATTGAAATAATTTATTATTTACTTGAGAAATTACTCATCATGCTGTGCTTCAGCTTTCTTCTTCAAACCCGTTAATAATTTATTATGGATATCCCCAAAACCACCATTGCTCATGACAAGAATATGATCTCCAGGCTGGGCTTCTTCAATAACCATATTTGCTAAAGCATCAATGTCTGCACTCCAACGCGCAGGTTGTACACAGTTTTCAGCAATTTCAGTAACCATCCAAGGGATATTGGTTGGTTGGAATAGGAACACTTCATCAGCACGGCCTAATGCTGGCGCAATATCATTCTTGCTGATCCCCATTTTCATCGTATTGGAACGCGGCTCAAGTACAGCAATAATACGGGAAGTTCCGCCAACTTTACTGCGTAATGCTTCTAACGTTGCCAATATTGCTGTTGGATGATGTGCAAAATCATCATATACACTCACACCATGTTCCATGCCACGTAATTCTAAACGGCGACGAGCATTCACAAATGAATTCAATGCAAGACAAGCTTCGTTTGCAGGAACACCAACATGGTGCGCCGCAGCAATGGCCATCAGCCCATTATTCATGTTGTGATTACCGACTTGGGACCAATTAACTTCACCCACTTTTTCTTGTTGGTAGAACACTTCGTAATGGCTGCTATCATGATTAAGTTTATTGGCCTGCCATTCACCATGCTCACCAATCAATTCTTGCTCGCTCCAGCATCCCATGCCAATGACTTGCTTCAAATTTGCATCATTATCAGGCATAAAAATTTTCCCGCTACCGGGAACAATGCGCACTAAATGATGGAATTGTTTTTGGATAGCTTCGAGGTTATCGAAAATATCTGCATGATCAAATTCGAGGTTATTCAGTACCAACGTTTTTGGACTATAGTGAACAAATTTAGAACGCTTATCAAAAAAGGCACAATCATATTCATCTGCTTCAATCACAAAAAATGGGCTTTCACCTAATTTAGCTGAAACATCAAAATTTCCGGGAACACCACCAATGAGAAAACCGGGCTTATAACCACAATCTTCAAGGATCCATGCGAGCATACCTGCTGTTGTCGTCTTTCCATGCGTTCCAGCAACTGCAAGTACCCAACGTTCAGGAAGAACATGATCATGAAGCCACTGAGGACCTGAGGTATAAGTTAGTCCTCTTTCTAATACAGCTTCCACACAAGGATTACCTCGCGTCATTGCATTACCAATCACTACCATATCTGGTTCAGGTTCTAATTGACTAGGATCATAACCTTGAATCAATTCAATTCCTTGCTGTTCAAGAAGCGTACTCATTGGTGGGTACACGTTCGCATCAGAGCCTGTGACTTTATGCCCTAATGAACGAGCCAATATTGCCAAACTTCCCATAAATGTACCGCAGATACCCAGAATATGTATGTGCATTATTTTTCATCCAATAGCATGAGGTTTATCACTATTCTACCCATTAACTTTATGTTTATAAATGTATTACTTATGAATTATTTTAGGTAATAGAGGTAAATATTCTTAAAACAATAGCAACAATGAATCCTGCATCACTGAAAACCTATCATAGAAATATTACTCGCAAAATAAAGAGGGAAATATCAATCGAGAAAGGGAGTTAAAAGAAACAGTGGGCTGTATGATAGATAATCTCAATTCAAAATGATTTTACACACAATAACCCACTGTAATTATAATCTTTAAAAAAACTCTTTTATAAATACGACATAACCACATAAGCAAAAGCAGAGAACGGGCCAGGGCTCACAAAACCATTTCTCTCAAGAGTCGACGTCACTGTAAATGTAGTGTCATCTTCATCGACTTCGAAAATAGTTTGTGTCACTGCGGGTTCATTATTAATTGTAATAATAGAATATAACTCATTTTTCTTTAATACGACTCGAGTACCTTCAGAAGGGTCACTATCCTCTTCATCGGGGCTAATTAACGTCAGTAATAATTGTGCATCTTGATTACAGCGTATAATGAACTCACCACTGACTGAATTTCCATCAACTTCATCTAACGTAAGTTCGCCATGGTCTAAATCAACATTGGAGGTCTGTAAAGAACACTCTAAGTTAGGTGGGTTAGGCAATTTACCACATTCTCCACCCGCCATCACTCGATATGAAGGCCCAGATCCAGAGCGAGATAAACCTACAGCCCCGCACCATACAATACCTTCGTTAATCCGATCAGGTGCTGTTGCACTAGATACATAATAGAAAGAGCCAACACGTTCATATAATGCAGTTAGAGCATCACCAACCGTAGTCCCTTTAAAATAAACATTTTCTTGTTCAGGATCTATATAACGAGGATCATTAGGATTTCCAGAATTTTGCGTATTTACCCCTACCCAACATCCATTCGAACAATCATAATTTAAAGGTTCTTGTGATTGTAAACCTTGATCAGTTAAATAAAGCACCGATGTATATTGGAATCTAGAATTAAAAGGAGCACTAGGGTCGATACGATATGAAGGAATACTGACATACCAAGCGTTATCAGCAAAAGATAATAAGGGAAAAAATAAAAGAAACATGAATATCTTCTTCATAATATAGGCCTTATAGATATTCCAATATGAATGTTGCCGTTGCCCAAAATTCACCAAATCCGAGCGATTTATTTTTTAAAACTGTTTCATCACCTTGAACAAACGCTTTAAAAGGTAATATGTTGTCACCTTCAATTAAGCCTATGGCCTTTGATTCGTCCATTAGAGAGAGAAATTGACCATTTTCCATTTCTATTCCAACCGCCACACCAGTAGCCACACTATTACTATCTAGTGCAAGAAAGCCATCTAAACCATCGCCATAAGATGGATTTCCAGAAAAACTGACAATAACTGAATCAGCTATATTAGTTCTGCAATCTTCTAATTCAATATAAAAAGGAATGCTCGGTGTTCTTTCGTGTAAATAAAGATACTTACCAATAATGTCACCAAATTCTACATTAACAACATCATTTTTTACTTTACAAGGTGCTGATAGAATTGAACCATAAATATGAATAATAGTTTGGTTGTATCCCCCATTAGAATAGGAAATATTAGGTATAAGGATAAAAGTAAATATAACTAAAATTATTTCCTTTATTCTTTTCATTTTAAAATATCTCTATTCATAATCTAGCTCAAAATAAATAATCGCACGATAACTATTTGCTTTTAATTCTTGAGAGATTCGTATTGGTGCTAAATAATAAGTAAGAATATTCTGTCCGGGCTGTAGAAATTCAGGTGTAACGTATTCACCTAATGGAACTATTTTTTTATCTTGACCAAGAATGGCTAAACCGAAACCCTCGGCATTAGTAACAGAAACTAAATTAGGATTATTAGGTACCGTTTTAGCATAAAACTTAATTTTTACGGATGGTTGAATATGGCTCCAAAAAGAAGTTCCTAATCTTTCATCTATTGAAGTAGCTGGAGTTCTAATACAATCTAATAATTCAATAGTAAAAGGTGTAGATTTATTTATTCTTCCTACATTTTGTAATTCAGCAGTGCCTATAACACCTAAATCGACTTCTTGATATTTTGATGTCATTGCCAACTTACAAGGACTTTCAACTAAAGATCCATAAACATAAAGTTGTCCCCTAGCCCCATCAATACCTTCTGAGCTAGAAAATGGCCGGTATAATGTTTGATTTAAATCTTTCTGTGCAATTGCATTTAAAGATAATGAAAAAACAACTAATCCGACAATTTTATATAAAATAAAATTTGATAGCTTCATTATTAGCCTTTTTCTTTCACGACACACTTTTTACTGACACAAGAAAAATGAACCTGTGAACGTCCACCATAGTCATTAATATAAGTCAGCACAGGATGAGAACCTAATGTTAGCGGATTCACATTTATAGTATCTTTACCAAATGGTTCTAGCATAACTGGATTAAAATTAGGGTCTGTTTTACTTTTATCATCCTTTGCAATATTAATAATAGTAACATAATATGGCGTTGGATTTTCAATTGTGTAATTACTACTATTTTCTTGTAACTTAACTTTTTCTTGCCATGGATTATTAATAACATCTGTTCCACTCATAATTAACTTTTCTGGTCTATAAAAAAGTTTAATTTTAGTTTGCAATGCTAATTGTAAAACATTCGCTTTTTCACTTTTAGGTGGAATTTCTCTTAAATTAAAATAGAACACACTTTCTCTATCTTGCGGTAATGCCTGAGTTGCATTAATTGATTCGATTTTAACTTGTGTTGGCTTCCCTGGTTCAACTCTTTGAACAGGAGGAACAACAACAAATGGCGTTTGAATTTTTACGCCTTTATCATTCTCAATCCATGCTTGAGCAAGATAAGGTAATTTTTCACTACTATTTGAAATATTCAAGGAAACAGATTTTTTATCTCCTTCAAATATGATTCGAGTGCGATCTAAAGAAAGTGCTGCTTGTGCATTCACAGAAATTGCACACAGTAATCCAATACAAATTTTTTTATTTAGAATAGTCATAACGTCAACTCAGTTAGAATTAGTTTTTATTCAATAATATTTGAACATGCTAGAATTAAAGACTGTCCATTATTTTCTATTTTATTTGGGAAATTAATTTGACATTTTTTATCTTCCCCCCAACTTACTATCATTGTTTCATTTGGATTAATACCCGATATATAAGCATTCCCAAATTCACCAACCATACCTGTATTTCTATTTTTTAAATTAGTGACTTGAGAAGCAAAAGGCGGATAACTCCCATCTGTTAATCTAATAGCAACCATTAATTTCATACCTGAGTTAACATCAAATTTACGATAACCAATAGCACCTTCAGTGAGTGTAGCTAATAATACGGTATCATTAACTTCTGCATTATCTGGAAGGTTATTAATATCAATTTTAATTTTATTTCGATAATAGCTATTCACTTCAGGTAAAACAGCTTTACCAAAAATATTGGTATAAACTGGAGAGCTATAACCTTGAACTGGAATATCAGCAACATTATCTGTATCAACCAACAAACGCGTACCGCCTGGTAGATTGCTTCTATGTAAAGCACCACCATTCATTGTCATAGTCACTCCTCCCTGCACATTCAGACCAAATGCAGTATATTGATTATGAACATAATCTGCGGTTCCACTAAATTTAGCATTATTCGCCTGATGATAAATATAAGCGTTAGCAAGTCCACCGCTACGTTGATTGCCAACACTCATTCTATATGAAGTATCACTATCTATACGATTAAAGAAACCAACAGTATCTGATACATCATTATCATTATTAATGTTTGAACTATAATTTAAATTACCACCATTCCCCCATGGCATACTCATACTTAAATAAGCACCTTGGTCATTCCCCCAATTACTTTTATTTTTAAATAAACTTAATGTGAGAGATAAATTTTTATAATTACCGATATCAAAATATTTTATTGCCGTTAAATCATAACGATTTTGATCAGGTTGATTCCAATATGTTTGATAACGATAATTTAAACCTGTTGAGAGTCTATAATCCTGAAAGTTTTTACTTAATGAAATTGTATATAGCTCTTTTTGATGATTTTCCCGCTTACCGTAATTTTCTTTTGCACTTAAATATTGAGACATGGTCATAAAATCGCTCTCTGAAAAGCGGTATCCAGCAAACTGTATTTGGCTATCTATTTCATTAAATCTTTTCGAATAACTGATACGATATGAACGTCCATTATATTTATTATCATTATAAATTTTTGAAATCGACTGAGTTGCATCAAACGATATTGCTCCAAAGGCGAGTAAGTCACGACCAAAACCAATGGAAAAAGCATTATAATTTTGGCTATTGAGACTACCTGCAAATAATGACCAGCCATTTGTCACTCCCCATGAAAATTCACCAGAAGCAAACACTTCTCCATTAGTATGGTGATCCATATCTGCTGGACGCCCAAAACTTAATTTATATCTAACATGCCCAGGGCGAGTAAGATATGGAATAGTCGCGGTATTAACTTGATATTATTGAATACGCCCATCTTGTTCTTCAACTTTTACATCTAAAGTACCACTGACTGCACTACTTAAATCTTGAATACTAAAAGGTCCAGCTGCAACTTGAGTTTGGTAAATAACCCGCCCTTGTTGTGAGATAATCACTTGAGCATTTGTCTGCGCTACACCATTAACTTCTGGCGCATATCCTCGTAAATTAGGTGGTATCATGCTCGAATCTGAACGTAAAGCAGCACCAATATAGCGGAACGTATCAAATAAATCGGAATCGAAATAATCCTCACCTAATATTAATTTAGCCTTTAATTGAGCAATAGCGCGATAAGTATAAAATCGACTCCACTTGAAATTTGTGTTTACAGCTTCATTAGATCCTGTCGCATGATTTAAATGCCCTTGCCAATCACCACGAAAGCGCCAAGCTCCTAAATTAATACCTGCGACACCATTACCATTTAATGAATAAGAATTATTCCCTGACTTATGAGGTCTATTTGTTTTACCGTTTATATTATAGTCAAATAAAATTCCAGAAATACCTTCATCCCAACGTGACGGCGGTTCCCATGATGAATCTGAATATTCAACATAAGCTTGAGGCATTCCAATATAGAGTGTTAGTGTGCCGAGATCAGCATTGTAATTGACTCCTGGGATCGAACTCCAATCTAAACAATTCCCATCTCTTAACCATGTGACTTTTTTCAACGTTTCTGATTTTAAGGCTAAAATTGAGACTTGATCTGGTGATAAGCAAGCCAAACTACCAGTTTCTTGTGAGTCATCACTATAAAATGTAATTGGCTGCTCTGAAATGACATTTTTATTTAGCTGAATTTTTAACGTATATATTCCTGGAAGTATATATCCTGATTTAGAAAACTGGCTAACATCAATATTCTCACCATCATCTAAATTGAACATATTTGGGTTAAATTCAACAGTATTTGAATATGCCGAGTTAAAAATAAAAAAGGCACTTAATATAACAAGCTTTCTTACTAATACATTTTTTATTTTCAATAATGACATTGTAATTATCCGTATAATAAAAATCAGGAAAAATCAGTAATAGCTAATTTTATAAATAATAATAGTATGAAAATCACCTGCTCTTACATCAGAGCCATCAGCAACAAGCCTAATTTTATAATCTAAAAACATATCGCCAGATGAGATTTTTATTTTATCCATACTTTTACCTGGCACAGCAGTTTGGTCATTAATATCTTTTATTTGTAAAACAACCCCTCTTGCATCTCCATTAACAGTATAATAATTACCTTTACTAGCTCCATTAAATGTAACCTCAAAATTTTCCCATTGAATATTTTCATTCACGGATGAAACTAATTGGCAATCAATCAATTTAATTGAAAATTTCTTTTCTTGTGAAGCACCGTTTTGAGATATATATGAAATTGGAATAACACCTAAATTTATAGATTGATCATCACTACCTGTATCAATTAAACAAGGTGTTTCAACTATAGTTCCTTTCATATTCACCCGACCAAATCCCTGAATAGCAGATGCGTAAATATTAAAAGAAATTAAAAATAGTGATAAAAGAGGCATTAATTTTTTCATTAATAAATCCAATTAGCGGGTCAGTTCTATAGAAATAACTGACCCGATATTTCTTATTGGTATGCTAGGGTAAAGTTTGCTGTTGCGTAGAACTCACCAACTTTGACAGCATTATCACCTGTACCGCCTAAACCTTTCACATAAGAAGAAAACTCAAGAGAGTTAGGACCTGTTTGTAATTTATGTGGTTTAGTTGCAACATTGTTTTCTACTTTATTATTCCCTGAAATGATTGCAATACCAGCACCCATAGAATCTTTTCCATCAAATCCAACTAGGTTAGTATCTGCACCTGCATCAGTGAAACTAAATGTAGTGGTAACTTGTTTGTCAGCTAAATCACTAACATCACAGTCAGCCAATTCAATGCTAAATGTTTCGATATGGCTTTCACCAGTGTTGTTATTAGCAGCCAGTACTTTACGAGAAATTTGACCAAAATCGACTTCAATTGGATTTGGTGATTCAATTGAGCATGGTGCATCAATAATATAACCATGGAATTTAACTTGTCCTGAACCTTGACCTTGTTGGCCAGCAGCAAAGGCTGATGAACTCATTGCAGCAGTAATCAAAGTAGCAAAAATAACCTTTTTCATAGCTTTCCTCTATAATAGAAATAACATCTTAATTAACGGATGAATTTTTTAAAATACAAGAGATAAATATTTATTCGTCTCTATGATAAAATAAACAAAATATCCCCCTTAAATAATAATAAGGAGATATTGTATTTATTCATTTTAAAAATTTAAATAAAAATTAGTTTATTAAAAATAAACGATTAATTATCCATTAAAACAAATGGATTAAAGAATTTTTTAGCTTCTGGTTCTTCACTATCAAAAACATTTAGATATACTTTTTTGAAAAATTCATCAACAGATACATTGAGAATATCTAATATAATAATTAGATTATCTACAGTAATATTACAAACTCCACATTCATATCTAGATATTTGTTGCTGTGATATATCTAATAAGCATGCTAATTCTTTTCCGGTCATTGACCTATTCTTTCGAAGCCTATTTATTTCTTTCCCAATTGCTTTTGAAAAAAGATTTCTGATACCATTTTTAGTATATTTATCACATAGACTATTCATAATATCCTATTTGATTAATTATTTATTAAGTATAAAAAATAATATTTCTTAATTCATTGCGCCTTCTTTTAAAGAATTTACTTGAAATACTTTATGAAATCAAATTACTCAAAATTAAGAATGTATAATATTTCCCCAAAATATTACACACCAAATAAGAGTATAGATTGCCGAGCCAAGTAGATAGTAATGTCATAAATTTAGTTAATTTAGAGCATCACAAAAAGATAGCACTTAATACCAAATAATACCCGACTTCAGATTAAAAACAATATTTTAATCTAAAAAAATAATTATTAATACTTTTTAAAACATAGAGGAGTATAAATGTAACAAAATTAGTCAGAAAAACATGGATAAAAATAAATAAATCATTTAAATCAACATGATATGAATTGAACTTTTTTAATATTTTTACTATAGGTATATATTAATTAAGTATACACCCATATAACATTTAGCTTAGGTAAAAATTTTTATTTAACTTATCTATTAACTATATCTATACCATGAGATAAATCTAATACCTTATATCGCTAAGTCTATAGGTTCATATTTTGTCGTTTTATTTTAAATACAACCATTTGATACAATACTGAGCTAAGCTTCTCTTCTTATATTAAGTATGATGTATTAAGTCAGATATTAGAAACGGCTAATTCATACCCATCATTTTTTTGATATAACAATAATTTTATGAGTATCCCAAGTAAGTAACAGCATACATAAGAATGTGATTTTGATTACAGAATCTAGCCAACAAGGGCTTAGTGTAAAGTATGAAGTGGCTAACTATAGATAAAGTGCCCGCGCAAGGGTACAATCCCCCCCAATGTAAACCTCTGTCAATTATATTCAGGACCTTCGTCATGAAAACATTAGGCGAATTCATCGTCGATAAGCAACAAGATTTTCCTCATGCAACCGGAGAACTGACAGCATTACTGTCAGCAATCAAACTGGGCGCTAAAATTATTCATCGCGATATTAACAAAGCTGGATTGGTCGATATCCTAGGCACAAGTGGTGTTTCAAACGTGCAAGGTGAAGTCCAAATGAAACTTGACCTGTATGCTAATGAAAAACTGAAAGCGGCTTTGAAAGCACGCGGGGAAGTTGCAGGTATTGCCTCTGAAGAAGAAGATGAAATCGTTATTTTTGAAGGTGATCGTGCAGAAAATGCTAAGTATGTCGTATTAATGGACCCATTGGATGGTTCTTCTAATATTGATGTAAACGTTTCCGTTGGAACCATTTTCTCTATTTACCACCGCATTACGCCAATTGGTCAATCTGTTACTGAAGCCGATTTCTTACAACCCGGTTATCGCCAAGTTGCAGCGGGATATGTAGTTTATGGTTCATCCACCATGTTGGTTTATACAACGGGTTGTGGTGTTCATGCATTTACCTATGATCCATCACTAGGCGTATTTTGCTTATCTCATGAAAGAGTCATGTTCCCAGCCGAAGGTAAAATGTATTCCATAAACGAAGGAAACTATATTAAGTTCCCTATGGGTGTGAAGAAATACATTAAATACTGCCAAGAACAAGATGAAGCAACTGGTCGTCCTTATACGACACGTTATATTGGTTCATTAGTTGCTGATTTCCATCGTAACTTGCTCAAAGGTGGTATTTACATTTATCCAAGCACTGCAAGTCATCCTAAAGGTAAATTACGTTTACTTTATGAGTGCAACCCAATTGCTTTCCTTGCTGAACAAGCAGGCGGTAAAGCAAGCAATGGGCATGAGCGTATTCTCGATATTATTCCAAGTGAACTTCACCAACGTGCGCCATTCTTTGTCGGCACAAAATCTATGGTTGAGAAAGCTGAATCATTTATGCGTGAATTCCCAGACGCTGAATAATCTCGTTTTAATCCAAAAAGGTGGGGTTATCCCGCCTTTTTTGTCACCCGCCACCCGCTTTTTTTCATGAATTCCCCATCAACTAGTGAGTTTTATGCTTCTTTACGGCTATAATAAAGGCCACGTTATATCCCAAGTATCTTCTATTTTGTAAAAATGGTAATTCAGTCGCGTTATTAGATACTACAAATGTTGATACAACCTAAAGTGGGATTGGGGTATTAGTTCTTAACATAAAGGATACTTTTTCATGAGCCTGAACAATGTACCGGCAGGTAAAGATCTGCCTGAAGATATCTACGTTATTATCGAAATTCCTGCTAACGCAGATCCTATCAAATACGAAGTTGATAAAGAATCCGGTGCTCTGTTTGTAGACCGTTTCATGTCTACTGCTATGTTCTACCCATGTAACTATGGTTACATTAACAACACACTATCTCTTGATGGTGACCCAGTTGACGTTCTTGTTCCAACACCTTATCCATTACAACCAGGTTCAGTGATCCGCTGCCGCCCTGTTGGCGTGTTGAAAATGACTGATGAATCAGGTGAAGATGCTAAATTGGTTGCTGTACCACATACCAAACTGAGCAAAGAATATGACCACATTAAAGATGTGAATGATTTGCCAGAATTGCTGCGTGCACAAATCACGCATTTCTTTGAGCATTACAAAGATTTAGAAAAAGGTAAATGGGTTAAAGTTGATGGTTGGGAAGATGTTGAAGCTGCTAAAGCAGAAATTGTCTCATCTTTCGAACGCGCTGCTAAAAAATAATTTAGCTATTATTAGTTAAATTATCACTATCCTCAATATGGATAGCCTATACCAAAGCCCTTCATTGATTAATGAAGGGCTTTTTAGTTAAAATTCAATGATATTGTATGAAGATTTAGAATAAAAAGGGCTTTGACAATCATGTCAGAGC
Organism: Providencia sneebia DSM 19967; assembly: GCF_000314895.2. Lineage (GTDB taxonomy): Bacteria > Pseudomonadota > Gammaproteobacteria > Enterobacterales > Enterobacteriaceae > Providencia > Providencia sneebia. Next base: position 88,170 of record NZ_CM001773.1, read on the forward strand.
CCTTTTTTACTACTTTCGTAATAGTGCATTGAAATTGAGTAAGCTTCTACCACAAGCCCGCTTGTAGTAGAACAGGAGCGATTACTGTTCTTCGTCGCGTTTCAACCAATCACCACTTTTAATGCGGCGTAAACCATCAACAGAATGACGATAAAGATAAATCCAAGCATTACCATAAGGCGTTGGGATTAACTCCCGAACATAGTCTTGCGAATTTTTCTTTAGCTCATCTAACTCAGTTAAAATAGATGGATCAATACGATAAACCTCGCATTCAATCACACCGTCTCCTTTGACGACAGCAGGATAATACCCAAGATCATAAATCTCATAACCATCTAACTTATGCTCTCCTAGTAGTTGAGCATTCGTCATCCAGTGGTGATTTCCTTGCTTACGCCTTAAACTGCCATAAACAATTACTCGCATATTTTAAAACTCAAATTGATAAAGGAGATCCAGCGCCTGATTCACACCAGACACGGCTTCCAGATATAGTTTAGGCATTAATCTATAACGTAACGTTAATGTTGCCAATGAATCAAATATACCAACACCATATTTAATTTGTAAATCATTGGTAATTTTACCACTCACTACGACTTGAGATTTATCACCAATCCCTTGCGTATCGAGCGCCAAATCAGAAACGCCAAATGTTTCACCAATCTTACCGACAAGCTGCCCACTTTGCGCAACACCTAGGCCAATTAGCATTGATGTCATTTGTGAGCCATTCGCATCTCCACTTGCAAGCCCTTCACCACGTAATAGGTAGGACAATGCTTCTTGTTGTGTTTTGGCTGGTTCTGAGAATATCTCGACTTTCGGCTTATCTGCAAGTCCAGTCACTTTTACGCCCGCAATAACACCATCTGCGGTATTATCAGGATTACGAATAGCCTCTAGATTTAAGAAAGGTTGATCCGGTGCCCCAGAGAATTGGATCTGCCCTTTACGTACAATCAAATCTTGACCATAAGCACGGAAACGTCCTGATGGAATATCAATCTGCCCATTTAAGTTTAGACCATGTTTGCTTTGTAGTACCTTCAACATTCCCGTTAAGCGCGCTTTTAGACCAAAAGCATCCAATCTCACATCATTACCAATCTTGATTTCGAGATCAGTTTGAATTGGAATAGGCGTACTCACTTTATCAATAGGCTTAAGGTTTTTATCAAGCATGACAACATCAGAAGATGCGCCCACAGCAGACTCAGGTAATTCTTGAACTGTAATTCTAGCCCACGGGATCGTTACGCTACCATTTAAGGTCAGTAATGTTGGTGAAGCTTCAAAGACAATATCAGGCTGAATATCGACCTTAATCATTGGCGGCATTGAAATACGCAAATTATTTCCTACAGCCATAACTTTTGCTCGCCAAGCATCAATATTACGCCAATCTGCATCACCACTAATATTGAGGTAACCTTCAGGTGTATTGATTTGCCCATTCATCGTGGAATTTGTGCCATTAAAGACAATACCCAAATTCCCACTCTTAATATCAAATGGGATCATAGAATATTTAACTTCTAAGGCTGATAACGATAAATTACCATTTAACAATGGGTTATTCGCTGTACCCCCCAGACGTAAATTCGCATTTAAATTACCATTAGCGACCTCTTTTTCACCCAATAATGGTTTAATCAGTGCTAACGTGATCGAATTTATTTCTATATTACCTGAAAGCTGACGGCGCTTTTCAAGATCAGAAATATGCACATTTCCTTTAAATTGCCCATTACCCGCAATTTTGAATAACCAATTTAAATCTGCTTTACCATTTTTCAGAGCAGCATTTAGCGTTAACGTTTCAAATTCAAGTGGTAACGGCGTACCTTGTAAAACTTGCACTGCCTTAATTTGGTTACCATTTAAATCAACTTTAGCCTGTGGCATGCTACCATCATCTTTCCAGATAACATTCGCCTTACCACTGAAGATACCGCTAACTCGTGTGCCATCAGTCAAAAATGGTTTCAACATAGCAAGGTCAAAACGCTCAAGGACGATATCTGCACTGCCGTTTTTACCGGCTTTAATTGGTTTTGGCACACACAAACGGGCATTCGTATTCACCCAACAATGTGTACCTATGGTCACTTCCTGAGTTTGGTTCGCATAATCAAGTAACATAGGCTTGCTCAATTGCCAGTCACCCACTGGCGTTTCAAACAAAGTGTTACTCAAGTTACCTTTCCACACTTCCGTTTGGCGATCAAACCCACCAGCAAGCGCTAAATGGCCTGAAACTGGTTCACCTTTCACATTGAGTTTAACTGTATGCTGCTTTTCAGTCCCTTTTGCATCAAGTGTCAGTTGGCTAATCAATAAATCAGCTTGTTTAAGCTGACGAACAACCACGGACAAATCACCACTAATTTGATCGCCTGAGGAGATATTACCTTTAATAACAATATCATCAACAGAGAGAGCATCTTGCCATTTAACGCCTTTAGCCGTTAAATCAGCCGTCACTTGTGGAGCAGCTAAATCACCTCGTAATTTGATGTCACCAAGAATAACCCCACCTAATCCCGGAAGAACGCCGCCTAAACCCGGTGCATTAATTTTAGCGTCTAAATTCCATTTATCTGCAAGGCTACCTTTTACATCAATTTGGTTCTTACCAAGTGCAAGTTTTAGCTCAGGAATGTTCCATTGTCCCGCAGCATTCCCTTCGGCTTGCCCGCGAGCCTTCAAGATATTATTTTTAACATTACCATCTAAAATAATTTCAGGAATTTGTAGCTGCCAGCTACCACCGTATAAACTTCCTCGCGTTGCTATTTTACCATCAACTTTCGCTGGCCATTCTGGCCATTGTTTAACGGTATTGATCCCTGAAAGGGTTAAAACTGCATTCCAACTGATGGCTTTACTCCAATCAGCAACCCCCGTGATATCCGCATGGCCTTCTAATGCAGCTAATCGCAAACGGGTAAGATTAATTTGCTGTTCATTACCTTTTGCATCCAACATCAAGGTTGAGGGTGGAATATCCAGCCCAGTAATTGCGGAACGTAGTGATAAATCATAAGCTGAAGGTCGGCCATTTAGACGCAATCGAGTATTATCAAGCTTATATTGTGCTTCACCAACCAAAGGCCAGCTTAACGTTTGGCTTTCTAATGTCAGCTGAATTGGTAAATCAGCCTGAGCGAGGTCAGTTTGTGCATCAAGTGTGGCATTAATTGGCCCACTTAAATTCAGCGCTAATGCCAACTCCTCTAACAAACCGCCTTTAAGAGAAAGGTCAACTTTTTGACCATCAAGGTCATCAAGATGGCTTTCACCCGTTAATGATAAAGAGACTGGCCACTTTTCTTTCAATGCGACTTCACCAGACAACGAGACGTTCCCTTGCGGTGAATCAATGGCAAACTGTTTTAGTAAGACATCTTGACCATTATTAGATAAGCTAATATTTAAGTTATTAATAACCACATCTTGGCTACCCGTTAATTTCAAATTCGAACCATTAATTCCTTTGATATCAAGGTCTACAGGTAGGATAACTTCAGGTAGTTCAGCGAGTAATGGCTTGGCAAATAGCGCCTTTAATGTTTCGCCTAATGATTCAGTTTCATTAGGATTAGCTTCTACAGCAGGTTTTTCAGGCTGTTTTTCAGCACTCTTTTCTTCATTAACAGGTAAATTAATTGCTAAATCAATAATATCTGTTGGTAAGAGAGTTAATGCTTTTTTCTGCCAATGAATCCCTGTTCTGAATTTTTCTAAATCAATTTGGGTTCCATCAACAGTAACTTGTGTGGATGTTAATAGTAATTGATTCAGACTAATCGTTAGCGGTGCATTTAATTCCGTCAATGGCTCTGAAGGTGGAGTCTCTTCCGAAGGAGGAAGTTTACTCGTATCAACAGAAACAATGACATTTTCAGTTGAAAGGTCATCAATACATAATTCACGGCTGGTCAAACATTTAAGACGCAAAGCAAGGTGTAGTTTTTGCGCATCGACATCAACACCCGGCATCTGATATTTCACACCTTCTAAGGTTAGATTATTAATATCACCCTCAATATGGCGAATGTCTAACCCGGGCACAAATTTCACAGCATTATTAAGCGCAAAATGCAGTCCTGATTGAGTTCCAAGTACCCAACCTAATGTCCCTAGAATTAAAACTAAAATGAATAAAATGGTAAAACTTATCCACTTTAACCACTTCATCCATTTCATAGCTCTGTCCCCAATCCGATGTAAAATTGAATTCTATCGTTATCTGCATCTCCGATCGGAGTGGCAATATCAAATTTTATAGGCCCTACCGGTGAAACCCAGCGGATACCAACACCCGCCCCCGTTTTAAAGTCACTTTTTTTGATATCATTGACCGCTTCCCCTGAATCAACAAAAGCCGCGCCCCACCAATTACCTGAGAAGTTATAATCATATTCAACAGAACCTACGACCAGTTTTGAAGCCCCAGTCAATTTACCATTACGATCTTCAGGTGAAATTTTTTGATAACCATAGCCGCGAACGCTACCATCACCACCTGCAAAGAAACGGAGATCTGGCGGAACTTTGTCAAAGCTATTTGTTTCAATCCAGCCTAAATTTCCTCTCAATACAAAACGGTGGCCTTCCCACGGTGTTCGAACCCACACATGTTTAGTTTGTAAGACGAGGAAATCAATATCTGACCCCCAAATTTCATTTGAGTAATCAATAGAATAACGTTGGCTATCACCCCATGTCGGCATAACACCACCGCGCTGGCGAATACGGCTAGCATTTGCGCCGGGGTACAGCAGCATTGTTGTATTAGTGACATCTGCTTGTGTAAAGTGGCTGAGCATCCAGCGCATATTTACGCCATATTGCCAGCCGCTTGAATAATCCCAATTGCGAGACACATTTAATGTTGTGGTATCAGATTCAGTATCATTTAAATCGGTACGTTTATAGCCACCTTGAACGGCATAATATTGCTCAAGTGGGTTCGCTTTAAGAGGGATTTTATAACTTGCGTCAATGATTTGTTCAGGTTGTGACAAACTAATATTTGAGGTAATACTTTGTCCACGAGAATTCACCCACGGTTTATTCCATGTTGCCTTAACTCGTGGACCAACATCCGTTGCATAACCGCCACCAAGCTCAACAAAGTTCTTTGCCCTAGGAATCATGACCCCTTCCATTGGCAACAAGTCAGTATGTTCCTCGCGAGCTTTGGCAATATTTGGCGTCACAATTGCAGAAGTAAACCAGCCTGTTTCAACTAATCTGCGGTTAAACTCGGCTAATTGTTCTGATGTGTAATATTCACCATCTTTAAAAGGTGCAAGGTTATCCAGATAATCAGAACGAATTTGTGAACCTTGATAAGAAATAGCGCCAAAACGATAACGTTCGCCGCTATTAAACACAAAATCCCAGTAAGAAGCATGATTTTCTAAGGAGATACCTAACTGGCTTTTTTCCATTATTGCATCAAAATAACCCTCACGAACAGCAAGGCTACTAAATTTACCTTTAAAGCTTTCGTATTCGCCATCATTTTGAATGGTGCCATATTTTGGTGTGTTCTCTTTGATCATTTTAGCGTAGCTAGGACTATCCTTTGCACCACCTTCTAAAACAACATCAACACCTCTCACTAAAATAGGTTCACCAGGTACCACTTTAGCTGTTAATACCGAGCGTTGCGGAGGTGTATTCTCTTGATAGCTAAAAGTAATCTTTGGTTCATAGTAACCTAATGGTTTCAAACCTTCTTTAATCGCTTTTTCAACGCGAGCACGAAAGCGACCGTTTGGCTGCACTTCGTCTTGAGAAATATTAGAAAGTTGAATACGGACGTTTTGATTTAATTGCCCTTCAAGCCCTTCAATATTAAGGCGAAGATTCACACCGTAAGCTACGGGAACTACCGCCGTTAAGCAGAGAAAACAGATGATAGGGGATTTGTGCACGCCCACTCCTAAGATCATTGATAATTTGACTAAATGCTCCATATCGATTTATTTTGAGTAAAATAAATTATAGATACAAGTTTTTATCCTATTTTTTACCTAAATTGCACACTGCCACATATAGGAATCTATTATGCCGTCGAATAAGTCTCAATTAGTCAATAATTCACACGCTTTGCCCGGCAGAGAAAACACAATGCCGCATTCACCATATCATGCAGTCAATAATCATTCGATTGATAATATTCCTGAAAATATGGAAACTGCCTATTTTGCCATGGGTTGTTTCTGGGGCGTCGAGCGCCTATTTTGGCAACAAAATGGCGTTTATGCCACCTCTGCGGGCTATAGTGGTGGAATTACACATAATCCGACTTATGAAGAAGTCTGCACAGGCTTAACTGGGCATACTGAAATCGTCAAAGTGGTGTTTGATCCCCAAGTGATAAGTTATAACGATCTATTAAAGTTATTTTGGGAAAACCACGACCCTGCTCAAGGTATGCGTCAAGGTGGTGATATTGGAACACAATATCGCTCTGCTATTTACACAACATCTGAAAAACAATTGCAACAAGCACAAAAGACACTAGCAGATTATCAGCAAGCAATGAAAGCACAAGGTGATTTACGCCCTATCACTACCGAGATCCAGCCACTCAATACGTTCTATTTTGCAGAAGATTACCATCAACAATATCTGTACAAAAACCCTGAAGGATATTGTGGTCTTGGTGGAATTGGCGTTTGCTTAGCACCACAGAACATAAACTAGGCAGATAATTTAACCTAATGCTATAATATCGCCACTAATCGAATTTCGCGCACCCTGCGCCCTTTTATTTATCTGTGAAGTGGAAACAATGACCTTCAGAAGGTTGGATATCAATCTCTGAAGGTTTCATCTGGATAATTTATGCTTAATAGTTTACTTATCGTTCTTTTGTTATGTGCAATTAGCGCATTTTTTTCTTTGTCAGAAATATCTCTGGCGGCCTCTCGTCGTATCAAACTCAAGTTAATGGCTGATGAAGGTAATATCAATGCGCAACATGTTTTGAAATTACAAGAAATGCCGGGCATGTTTTTTACTGTCGTGCAAATCGGCCTTAATGCTGTCGCAATCTTAGCTGGTATTGTTGGTGAATCTGCTTTTTCGCCGGCTTTGCAAGATATTTTTATTAAGTTTTTATCGCCTGCTTGGGCGCAACAAACTGCATCAATCATCTCTTTTATTATTGTCACCAGCTTATTTATTTTAGTGGCTGACCTCACACCTAAACGTATCGGCATGGTAAAACCGGAAGCAATTGCTGTCCGTATTGTTAATCCAATGCGTTTTTGCTTAGTTGCACTTAGCCCACTTGTATGGTTTTTTAATGGGCTTGCTAACCTTATTTTTAAAATATTTAAGCTCCCTATTGCTCGTAATGAAGATATCACCTCAGATGATATTTTCGCAGTCGTTGAAGCAGGCGCCGTCGCAGGTGTTCTGCGTAAACAAGAGCATGAATTGATTGAAAATGTCTTTGAACTTGAATCACGTACCGTTCCTTCAGCGATGACACCAAGAGAAAATATTATTTTCTTTGATAAACATGAGTCAGAAGAGAGCATTAAACATAAAATTTCAACTGAGCCACATTCGAAATTTTTAGTCTGTAATGGTGATATTGACCATATTATTGGTTACGTTGATTCTAAAGTGTTACTTAATCGCGTGTTAAATGGTCAAAGTTTAAACTTACAAGATGGCGTTCAAATCCAAAATGCATTAATGATCCCAGATACGTTATCTCTGTCTGATACTCTGGAAGCCTTTAAAGCAAGTGGCGTTGATTTTGCCGTCATCCTCAATGAATACGCATTAGTCATGGGACTTATCACGATTAATGATGTTATGACCACATTGATGGGCGATTTAATTGGTCCTGGTCAAGAAGAACAAATTGTTGTTCGTGATGAAAATTCATGGCTGGTTGAGGGTGGAACACCAATAGAAGATGTGCAGCGTGTTTTAGATATTGATGAATTCCCTGACTTCAGTAACTATGAAACTATTGGCGGTTTCATGATGTACCGTCTTAGAAAAGTACCAAAGCGGACAGATTTTGTGAAATATGCGGGATATAAATTTGAAGTTGTTGATATTGATAACTACAAGATAGATCAATTACTTGTGACAAGGATTACCACCCCGCCTGGGCCTGTAGTCGTGCAACCTGGAATAAACAGCACGGAAACGGCTAACGCACAAAACTCAACACAAGAAACAAAAAAATAATCCAATAATGACGTAGCCGTTTTCCTTTATGCGCCACCTCTGTGTGGCGCTACTTTTCGCTCTTTATCCTCTGAATGTTTCGTTAACTCAATTCACTCGACTTATTATTTCAGCCCTGTAAATGTGATTTAAATCATTTATCATTCAAAGCATATCAAGCTAGCAGTAACTCGCTACCCCAATTCAGATTGTAAGATAAGAACTTGTTTATTAACCTCACTCATAACATTGAAATGCTGCTTATCTTCAACTTTTGGCGGTAATATTTTGCCATAGTTGAATTCAAAGGCACCAAACCCTTTGATATAGAGGCGACCGCGGAACAGTGTTTTCACGTAAAGTGCTATTTTGGATGGGTTATAACGGTTAAAAATTTTCATTAGAACTTTCCTTTCGTCTTACGATATCTAATCACTTATACCGATTCTTCATAATAGACTAATAATTTTCATTTTGGTTCGATAATTGCAATTTTATTCAATAAATTTACAGAAAATGACATTAAATAATCTCTGTCAAAAAGATTAAATACCTTGTTATTATGCTGTTTTTTACAAAAATGTTAATTTTTAGCACATAACTCATCGGATGAGCTATGCTGTATCTGTAGGCCTTAAATATTTTTTCTAAATTTGGTGGCTATTCATAAATGAAGACAATCTAATCCACCTTCAAACCATAAGATAAACAAGCACAATAATAGCTAATTACAACCTAATTTATTGTCTAATAACATTCACTAAATATGAGATAATCACATGATTAAAAAAGGTTTTCTATTCATCTGCGCACTCACACTCTCTTCAACGGCCTTAGCAAGCCAAATTCAATTGAATCAACCCGTTCCAGCAGTTTCTGTATCGGATAAAGGGGAAATGGTTCTAAATAATGAGGGGAAATTTTCATACCAAAATTGGCAAAGCCAGCAACTCGCAGGCAAAGTGCGAACAGTGCAACATATTGCAGGACGTTCTTCAGCAAAAGAGCTGAATGCACCACTGATTGAAGCGATTAAAAAGGCACAGTTTCCTCATGATAGTTATCAGACAACATCAATTATTAATGCGGATGATGCTATTTTCGGAACAGGTGTATTTGTCAGTAATAGTGTAGAAGACAGCAAAAAAGAGTTCCCTTATTCGCAATTTATTGTAGATAGTGATGGTGTTGTCAAAAAAGCGTGGGATCTTGCACCAGAAAGTTCTGCCATTATCATATTGGACAAACAAGGAAAAGTGTTATTTTTTAAGGATGGGGCATTAACGGAAGCTGAAACCAACAAGGTTATTAAACTCATTCAATCAACACTTGCACAATAGCCTTACTGTTAAATTTAAGTTCAAAAACAGATCAGCTCACCTCAATATCCAGTGTGGGCTGATAATCTTCATATAAACCACGTTCTCTTTCATATTTCCTTAAAAATAGTATGTTATTCTGCATACGATTGTTTACCCGAAGAACTACAAGGTGAATAATTAATTATAATTTTCAAATAAACAATCATTATTGTAAGGTCATTATGCATCCTGAAAATAGATAATTTTGGTTTACCACACTATTTTCACGCAAAAGCCAACTCGCTCACCATTTGAAAATAACAATTCTAGTTGATGTAATTGTGCAATTCTTGTGGCTATAGATAAACCTAATCCACTTCCTGTTTTTTCTTGACCTGGCGGGCGGTAAAAACGTTCACCTAACCGTTTCAAGACATTGGCTTCAACGCCAGGGCCATCATCTTGAATAACAAGATGGTCGGCATAGACCTTTATTTCAATATGTCCGCCAGATTTACCGTAACGTATTGCGTTATGTAATAGGTTTCGCAGTAAAATAGATAGCAATAATTGTTGCCCCTGTATAATAGGCGGTTCACTGATCACATCTACCTGAATAGAGGTTTTCGCGGCATCAGCTTCTGATTTAATATCATGTATTGAAGCATCAACTAAATCGCACCATGACAGCGCTTCAATATCATTAAGCTGAGATAATGACTCTAAACGAGAAAGGGTGAGTAATTGGTCGACTAAACGAGTTGCTCTATCTATTCCCTCAGACAAATTTGCTACCGCATGCTGGCGAATAGCAGCATCTTGCCCAGCAATTTGTACCACTTCGGTTTGCACTTTCAGCGCAGCTAATGGGCTTCTCAATTCATGGGCGGCATCGGATGTAAATTGTCTTTCCCGAGAAAACATCAGTTGTATCCGCGCAAACAAACTATTTAGCGCATCCAGAATTGGCTTCACTTCACTCGGTAAACGCTTAACATGAACAGCGCTAAAATCATTTGGTTTGCGTTGATATAATTGAGCTGCCACTTGACGCAATGGACGCAAGGCCCGGGTGAGTAACCATAAAAATAAAATTAACATTAAAGGTAAAGCAATCAGCCAAGGGACAAATTGCGCAATCATAATATCCATTGCCATATCTTGGCGATATTCCCACTCCTGCCCAACAGCAATGATGTATTGACCATCAAGTGATTTTAACCACACAAAGCGCCAAGGATCGCTGCTCCCTTTGATTTTTCCTTCACTAAAGCCTTCTCGCCGAAATTCAAAGGGAATTTTTCGTCCATTATCACCATCATTAAGCACCATTTCCCCTTGAGGGGTAAAGATAGCAAACGCTAAAGCATCATCATCTTGATGACCACGATTCTTGCGTAATGTCCTTTTGGTTTTCAGCAGAGAAATACCGTTAAAATCAAGATCAGAAGGTAAAACGGAGAGGCGCTTTGCAAAAACCATCTGTTGCGTATCAAATAATTCATTAATGGTTTTATAAGTTTGATGCCACGCCAATAAGCTTGCAGCTCCCCAAGTCATCAACGCTAAAAGCAATAACATTAATGCCAATTTGAGGCGTAAACTGAACGTCTTCACGGCAAATCTCCAAGGCGATAACCAACACCATGAATAGTTCGGATAAACGTATTCCCTAATTTGCGTCGTAAATGGTGAATATGTACTTCAATAGCATTGCTGGATACTTCTTCATCCCAGTTATATAACTTTTCTTCAATTAATGCGCGTGATAATACTTTATGAGGGTTGTGTAAAAATAATGAGAGCAATGATAACTCTTTGCTTTTTAGGTCAACAGGTTCGCCACAACATGTCACCGTCATAGCAACGGGATCCATTTCGACATCACCATGAATTAATGTGGGAGAGAGTTGCCCGCTACGTCGTCGAATCAAAGCTTGTAAGCGCGCAGCGACCTCAGCTAAAGCAAATGGCTTACAAAGATAATCATCCGCTCCTTGCTGTAATCCCGCTACTTTTTGATCAAGAGCATCCCTTGCAGTCAGAATGAGCACTGGTTCATCACGACTTTCTTGTCGCCATGATTTTAAAATGTCTAAACCATCGATACTGGGTAAAGAAAGATCTAAGATAACGGCATCATAAGGCGTATCAAGCAATGCAATTTGCCCTTGCTTTCCATCTGTAAACCAATCAATGGTAAAACCAAGTTGGCTTAAACCAACTTTCAAACCATCACCAATTAATCGATCATCTTCTATCAGTAAGATCCGCATAAATTTCCCTTATTGCCTGACATTATTATATTTATACGATTAATTTAATGATGAATAGCGATAATAAAGCAAACTAAAAATATATTTTTTTATTTGAGTTCTTAAGATTTCGTTAAGAATTTCTTGCTTTAATAACAGCAGAAACAAATTCCTAGTTATTAGTGGAGAAAATCATAATGAAAAAATTACCTTTAATCGCTTTAATTGCAGCATTAGCTTCTGCACCTGTATTAGCAGTAAACGGTGGTTTTGAAGGACCTGGCTCGACAACGACGGTAACCCAAAATCAGCAAGCGGGTGGCTTTAAAGGGCCAATGAGCGGTCAAACAACTGTTGCGAAAGCACTGGAATTATCGGATGACGCTCGGGTTGTCTTACAAGGTAATATCGTTAAGCAGCTAGACAGAAAACATTACGAGTTTACTGATAATACCGGCACCATTCGTATTGAAATTAGTCCAAAACGCTGGAATGGCTTGACTGTCACGCCAAAAGATAAAGTTGAAATTCGTGGTAAGATTGATAAAGACAGAGATTCATTTGAAGTTGATGTGAAACACATTCAAATCATCAAATAGTGATGTAACTCTCTCTTTTCTCAGATAAAGGTGGCGATTATATTGAGCCACCTTTCTTCATTGATAAAACTTAAAAAGCTAAAAAATTATTATATATTCAGCTAAATACTTTCTTGATTAGAATGAAAAACAAAAATTAAATAATATTATTTCTATATTTTAATTATAAACCAACGCTTTTAATGAATAAAAAAACATCCCCATCTTAATTAAATATTATATTTCCTATTTCTATCATTAATATTGTCTAAAAAAAGCCTACGAATTCCTACAGTATTTATTTCGATAAGAGTAAGATACAATGGAAGAATAGAATATTTCTTTCAAAATATACCCTTAGCTATTAAATTAATTAGACTAAATGATCCCAAACACACTATTTTTCATGGGAATAGCTTAGATGAACAATTTTTGTTTACCACTTAAATTAAGTTAAATGTTAGCTCTAAAATAGCATCCTGTTATTATCTGATGAACTAACATTGAATATACATTCTTTTTATGATTATTTTTCATGCTATTTCGCAATAATATTTAATAACGATCCTTTTGTTTAGCAATATAAAATTTAATTAGGAGCCATAAGATGATACGTTGCGTTCGTATGTGGACTGGTGAAGATGGTAACTCTTTGTTTGAAGAAGGAACTATTGAGCTAAGTGGGGAAGCAAGAGGCGATAATGAAACGCCTGCAATTGCCGTTAATGAACTTTCTTTCCGTGAAACAAGCTCTGGCGGCTCTTTTGATTGGCACCAAGATCCTGTTCCACGTTATGTTATCACGCTTTCCGGTACGTTAGAGTTTGAAACTAAAGATGGTTCAACCTTTATTATCAAGCCCGGTGATATCTTACTCGCTCAAGACAATACGGGGACTGGGCACAAATGGCGTTTAATTGGTGATGAACCATGGCGTCGAGCTTATGTTGTATATCAAGAAGGTACTAACCTCTGCTTCAAACCCGCTAAATCATAGGAGTTATTAATGAGTAAGCCGATTACAGAACAGGTTGATATTGCATTAATTGGCGCTGGAATTATGAGCGCAACCCTTGGCACCTTTTTAAAAGAGCTTGAGCCAGATCTCAACATCGTTGTTTTTGAAAGATTGAATGATTGTGCTCAAGAAAGCTCTTATTCATGGAATAATGCGGGAACAGGTCACGCTGCCAACTGTGAAATGAACTACACGCCACCCAATCCAGATGGTACTGTAGATATCAGTAAAGCGCTTGAAGTCAATACTGAATTTGATTTATCGCGTCAGCTTTGGTCCTACCTTGTAACTCAAGGGAAAATAGCAGATCCCCGTGATTTTATTCATCCATGCCCACACATGAGTTTCGTGTGGGGTGAAGATAATGTCAAATTCCTAAAACAGCGCTTTAAGCAAATGTCTGCTCATCATTGTTACCACAATATGGAATTCACTGATGATCCTAAACAGATAAATGAGTGGACACCGCTCGTTATGGAAGGCCGTGATGCAAATGAAAAGATTGCTATGACGCGTGTTCCAACAGGGGCTGATGTCGATTATGGTGCACTAACTCATTTGCTGATGGCGCAACTCACTAAACAATCAGGTTTCACTGTTCATTATAAACATGAAGTGATCGATCTGAAAAAAGCGACTGATGGTAGATGGCAAATTGAAGTGAAAAATCTTCTCACTCATGAAAAAACCATTACATTAGCTAAATTCGTCTTTGTAGGTGCGGGTGGTCGAGCGATTGAGCTGTTACAAAAATCTGGTATTCCTGAAGGTAAAGGCTATGGCGGATTCCCTGTTAGTGGGATCTGGCTGCGCTGCGATAACGAAGAAATTGCGGCTCGCCATCATGCCAAAGTCTATGGAAAAGCAGATAAAGGTTCACCACCAATGTCTGTACCGCATTTAGATACCCGTATTATTGGCGGTAAACGTTCTTTACTCTTTGGACCTTATGCAGGTTTCTCAAGTAAATTCCTCAAACATGGTTCTTATTTAGATTTGTTTGAGTCCGTTAAACTTAACAATATCGAGCCAATGTTAGCTGTTGCGAAAGATAACTGGTCTTTAGCGGAATATCTCGTTGGGCAAGTTCTACAAACCTCTGCTCACCAATTTGCGATGCTTCAGCAGTTCTATCCTGAAGCGCAGCATGAAGATTGGAAAGAAGTTGTTGCAGGTCAGCGTGTGCAAATCATCAAACCAGATCACGATAAAAAAGGTGTATTAGAGTTTGGTACTGAACTTATCACCAGTGAAGATAAATCAATCACTGTGTTGATGGGCGCTTCACCGGGTGCTTCAACGGCAGCCTTTATTGCACTGAATATACTCAAAACATGTTTCCCTGACCAATTAGAATCTGATGCTTGGAAAGCTCGTTTAAAAGAGATCATTCCTACTTATGGAATTGATTTAAAAGAAGATGCAAAAGCGTGTCTTGATATTCGAGCAGCAACAGCCAAAGTGCTTAAGCTAGATAATTAATCACAAATGATTTGCAGCATCAATAGATGCTATAAATAGATAAGACACACAGTATTCTTTATTGTGTGTCTTATTTCTTGAACAGGCAAAACCACATCAGTAAAACCTATTAGGTTTAAGACCAACACGGCTAAATTTTATCTCAATTTAAAAGACCATAACCCGAAATCCAGGATTTAAAAATGATTCTCGTGGTGTGTAATCCAATATTTTACCATTCCAATCAATGACATTTGCACCTGCGGCTCGAGCAATCGCATGGCCTGCGGCAGTATCCCAAATATTCGTTGGCCCAAAACGTGGATAAATTTGTGCTGTACCATCAGCAACTAAACAAAATTTTAATGAAGACCCAACAACAAGTGTTTCATGATCACCCAGCTCCATTAAATAATCTTTCAATTCATCATCTTGATGGGAACGACTTATGGCGATAACAGGTGGTATTGCATCTCCGGGATGAATTTGCTGTTTTCTACCGCCCTCTTCCTTCCAAGCTTGCTGATCCTGCGCATAATAGAGCAAATTTTTTGCGGGTGCGTAAACAACCCCCATAACAGGAACACCTTGTCTAATTAACGCGATATTGACGGTAAAATCACCATTTCGCTGAATGAATTCTTTTGTGCCATCAAGGGGATCAATTAGCCAGTATTGCTGCCACGCTTGACGTTCATCCCAAGCAGGTGGTGCCTCTTCTGAAAGCTGTGGGATATCAGGCGCAATACGCGCTAAACCAGCCGCAATAACATTGTGTGCGGCTATATCGGCTTTCGTTACTGGTGAATTATCACTTTTATGTTCTACCTGAATTGGTTCTTGTGCATTATAGATTTCCATAATAGCTGAACCTGCATCAAGCGCTAATTGGCGAATTTGTTCTAACATGATTGACCTCTTTCCCACCCTTATTAAAGCTAGGTTAACAGCCTATCCGTGCTGGTGCACTCTTTTACATGCAAAAAAATAGCGGATCTTACGACCCGCTATTTTTGCACTCTGATGTTCCGAAAAAAATAATTTAATAGTTAATTATGCTGACATAACCCACAATAACTAAAAAAACAATCGGAATAACATCATAAATTATAGAATATCCAGAAGCTCAACTTCAAAAACTAAAGTGCTAAATGGTGGAATTGATGCGCCTGCACCACGCTCACCATAAGCGAGTTCTGAAGGAATATAAAGTTCCCATTTAGAGCCAACTGGCATTAATGTTAATGCTTCAATCCAACCTGGGATAACACCATTTACTGGGAATTCAGCTGGCTGCCCACGTTGAACTGAGCTGTCAAAAACAGTGCCATCAACCAAACGGCCAGTATAATGTACACGGACGCGATCAGAACGTGTTGGAATAGCACCTTCACCTTGTTTGATCACAGAGAATTGCAGGCCAGAGTCAGTTGTTGAAACACCTTCTCTTTTTTGGTTCTCTTCAAGGAAAGTGCGCCCTTCAGCTGCCATTGCTTCTTGACGAGCAGAACGAACTGCATCTGCACGTTCATGAATTTCACGTAATGCTTTATGCAAAGCTTCAACAGGAACAGAAGGTGCATTGCCTTCTAGAGCATCAGTCAAACCCGCTAAAATTGCTTCTGGTTTTAAACCTTCTAAACCAGACTCTAGTAATTGTTGACCAACCTGTAGGCCGATACCATAACTTGCTTGCGCTTCTATTGAATCAAAATTTTGGTTTGACATTAAAATACCTGTGTAGTTTTCGATAAAAAATAAGGATAACAGCCTCATCACTATGGGTAAACCCAAATGATAATGCAAAAAATAAAGGGTCGTGATAATGATGGAAATAAGAGAATGGAAAAAAATAGGCTGTATACATGTAACTACTGGAAATAACGAACAAATTAACTCATTATTCTAAATCTAGATAATAAAAAACACCGGATATACCGGTGTTTTTTTGCTAGCGAATAAATTCACTAGCCTTGTTATCGCTATTGATTACTCACCAACAATGATAACGTTCAGTTCAGCAAAAACATCGCTGTGTAACTGGAAGTGAACTTCATGGTCACCAGTAGTACGCAGAACGCCATTTGGCAGGCGAACTTCGCTTTTCGCGATAGCAACGCCAGCTGCAGTTACTGCATCAGCGATGTCACGAGTACCGATTGAACCAAACAGTTTACCTTCGTCACCTGCTTTAGAGGCGATAGTTACAGAACCCAGTGCAGTTACTGCTGCTGCACGAGCCTGAGCTGCTGCTAGAACGTCAGCTAATTTAGCTTCCAATTCAGCGCGGCGAGCTTCGAAGAATTCGATGTTTTTCTTAGTCGCAGGAACAGCTTTGCCCTGTGGAACTAAGTAGTTACGAGCATAGCCCGATTTAACGTTAACCTGATCACCCAGGCTACCTAGGTTAGCTACTTTATCAAGCAGAATAACTTGCATTACCTTATCCTCTTAAAGTCGTTAATGGACTGTACCAATTACTGATGACGATCAGTATATGGCAACAGAGACAGGTAGCGAGCGCGCTTGATAGCACGAGCGAGCTGACGCTGATATTTTGCACGAGTACCTGTGATACGGCTTGGTACAATTTTACCACTTTCAGTGATGTAGTTTTTCAGCGTTGCGATATCTTTATAGTCGATCTCTTGAACGCCTTCCGCTGTGAAACGGCAGAACTTGCGACGACGGAAATAACGTGCCATATGGCTAGTCTCCAGAATCTATCAAATCAATCTGCTCGGCATGTAGTACTAATTTACTTAATCCATTTCGCCCTTCATGAGAGCTAATAAAACCAGTAACTGTAATCCTACTGCCGACCGTTATACTGTGAGTATGGGCTTGTAAGGCTTGTCCACTTGCAATTATGGGCATTCTACACCATGCCTGCCGAGTTAACCCTGCTTCAATTTGTTGTGAACGGTGTTCAAGAACAAATTGGCAATGGGGAATACCCGATGGACTCACTTTTCGAATCAATGCTTTATAGACAATGCCTGTTAACATCAAACGATTAGTGAACACCTGCGCAATTACTCTTCAGAATCCCCAGCTTCTTCTTCCTGATATTCATCAGATAGGTCACGGCCACGACGTTCGTCTTTAGCTTTAACCATTGGAGAAGCTTCTGTCACTGCGTGTTTAACACGCATAACCATGCTGCGGATAACGGCATCGTTGAAGCGGAAGTTAGTTTCTAGCTCATCAATCGCTTCCTGTGGAGCTTCTACGTTCAACAGAACATAGTGAGCTTTGTGCAGTTTGTTGATTGGGTAAGCCAGTTGACGACGGCCCCAGTCTTCCAGACGGTGGATCTGACCTTGTGCGTTAGTGATAACAGCACTGTAACGCTCGATCATGCCCGGAACCTGTTCGCTTTGGTCAGGATGGACCATAAAAACGATTTCGTAATGACGCATTAGTAGTTGCTCCTTACGGATTATTAGCCTCCTGTCAGGGTTAACCGCGGCCCGTGGAGGCAAGGAACTTATTGAGTGCGGCTAAAAAATTGACGCGTAACTATACCCATCTATGAGAAAAAACTCAAGCGATGGTGATAAATAGATCAATTTATTTTATCGCGACTTATTTGCTAGTACGTTGGCGTACAGCTTCAAATAGACAAACACCTGTCGCCACAGAAACATTCAATGAAGAAACACTTCCTGCCATAGGAATACTAATCAGTTCATCACAATGCTCACGTGTCAAACGGCGCATTCCTTCACCTTCAGCACCCATTACCAGCGCCATAGGTCCTACCAATTTACTTTGGTAAAGTGTATGGTCAGCTTCACCCGCTGTACCAACAATCCATACATTATATTCTTGGAGCAAACGTAATGTTCTGGCTAAATTGGTTACACGAATAAGTGGAACACTTTCTGCGGCGCCACATGCCACTTTTTTCGCAGTAGCATTCAATTGAGCTGATTTATCTTTTGGTACAATGACAGCATGAACACCGGCTGCATCAGCACTTCGCAAGCAAGCACCTAAATTATGAGGGTCAGTTACCCCATCAAGGATCAGTAAAAACGGCGATTCTGTACTTTCCAGTAGATCAGGTAAATCACCTTCTTGATACTGCTTACTTGGCAATACTTTGGCGATAATACCTTGGTGAACTGCACCTTCAGTTTGATTATCCATCCATTGACGATTAGCCACTTGTACCACAATACCAAGTGCTTCAAGTTCATGAATAATTGGCATCAGACGGCGATCATCGCGCCCTTTTAATATATAAACTTCTTTGAATCGTGAAGCATCACGATCAAGTAGGGCTTTCACCGCATGAATGCCATAAATAATTTCGCTCATAAATCTCTTTTTGGTTGGTGGTCTATAAGGTGGCAAAATGCCACCTTAATTATTCAGCGAATTGGCTTACCCTTCTTTCTTTTGGGACTTTTTCGCTGCATGTTTTTCTTTTAATTTTGCACTGATTTTTTTGGTTTTATCAGATGCTTTCTTGCCTTTATTTTTTGACTCGGCTTTTTTATCTGTACTCTTGCCTTTTTTCTCTGAACGACGGAATGCAGAATCCGGTTCAAAGTTCTTTTCTTTGCTGACATCACGTTTATTACGTGCTGCTTTTGTCGCACCTTTAACTTCTTTTTTCATTCTATCACGAGCAGTTTTACCCGGATTTTTCGCTTTCCGCGTTGTTGAGATCAATGCAAAATCAATTGTTCTTTCATCCATGTGAACGGCTTCAACACGGACTTCCACTTCATCACCGAGCCGGTAAGTTGTGCTGGATGACTCACCGATTAAGCGCTGGCCAACACCATCATAACGATAATAATCGTTATCAAGCGTTGAAACATGTACTAAACCATCAATGAACAAATCATTCAAACGAACGAAGAACCCAAAGCCTGTCACACTCGTAATTAAACCAGTAAAGACTTTACCAACCTGATCTTGCATGAAATCACACTTCAACCAGTCAGCAACATCACG
The DNA here is from genome assembly GCF_000314895.2 of Providencia sneebia DSM 19967. Taxonomy (GTDB): domain Bacteria; phylum Pseudomonadota; class Gammaproteobacteria; order Enterobacterales; family Enterobacteriaceae; genus Providencia; species Providencia sneebia. Next base: position 107,971 of record NZ_CM001773.1, read on the forward strand.
CGTCGCTTCATCAGCACGGCGTTCAGTCAGTGAACAATGTTCGCCCAATTGCAGCATGCTGTCCATATCATAGTGCCAGCCGCCAGTAGGCGTCCAACGATGATCTGCATGTCCTTGCTCTTTAGCTAGCAGATATTTAATCCCTCTGTGTAAAGCTAAATCTGGATAACGGCGAATTGGTGATGTGAAGTGAGCATAGGATTTTAAAGCCAAACCAAAGTGACCGCGATTTTCCGGATCATAAATAGCTTGCTTCATTGAACGTAAAATCATGGTTTGAAGCAATTCATGGTCAGGACGCTCAGCCACTTCATTCATGACTTGAGCATAATCTTTTGGTTCTGGCGTCATTCCACCCGGAAGTGTTAACCCTAATTCGCTAAATACAGAACGCAGATTCAATACGCTATCTTCTTTCGGACGATCATGAACGCGATAAAGTGCAGGTTCATTATTCTTCTCAACGAAGCGCGCAGCTGCAATGTTAGCTAAAATCATGCACTCTTCAATCAATTTATGTGCATCATTACGAACAACTGGATCAATGCGTTCAATGCGGCGTTCAGCATTAAAGATAAATTTCGCTTCTTCCGATTCAAACGAAATTGCACCGCGTTCAATACGCGCTTCATCTAATGCTTGATAGAGTTTATGCAACGATTCAATGTGCGGAACTAGTGCTTTATAGTGTTCGCGTAGCTCTTCGTCACCTTGCAGAATTTTCCACACTTTAGTATAGGTCAATCTTGCATGAGAATTCATCACCGCTTCATAGAATTTGTAAGATGACAAACGCCCAGTCGCGGAGACTGTCATTTCACACACCATGCACAAACGATCAACACCAGGGTTTAGTGAACATAACCCATTTGATAACACTTCGGGTAGCATAGGAATAACTTGAGATGGGAAGTAGACTGAGTTACCTCGACTACGTGCTTCATCATCAAGTGCTGTTTGCGGACGAACATAATAGCTGACATCTGCAATAGCAACCCATAAACGCCAACCGCCACCTTTTTTTGGTGCACAATGTACGGCATCATCGAAATCACGGGCATCTTCACCATCAATTGTTACCAATGGTAAATCTCTTAAATCAACACGCCCTTTTTTCGCTGATTCAGGGACATGCTCACTTAAATCAGCAATTTGTTTATCAACTTGTGGTGGCCATGTATGTGGGATTTCATGGGTACGCAAAGCAATTTCAACCGCCATTGCCGTTCCCATATCTTCACCTAAGATCTCCACAATTTTACCAACAGCTTGTGCACGGCGTTGCGGGCGAGTCACTAATTCAACCACCACCACATTGCCCATACGCGCACCTTTGATATCTTCTTTAGGGATCAAAATATCAAAGCTTAATCGGCTATCATCTGGTACGACAAATCCCAAGCCCGCTTCAATAAAGTAACGGCCAACAATTTGATTGTTACGAGGTTCTAATACTCGAACAACACGGACTTCTGTGCGCCCTTTGCGATCTTGCCCGTATGCTTGTGCCAAAATAACATCACCGTGCATAGCACGTTTCATTTCATCTTGTGATAAATAGTAATCTTCTTTTTTACCTTCAACGCGTAAGAAGCCATAACCATCACGATGGCCAATAACTTTACCTTTTAGTAAATCTAAGCGTTCAGGTAGTGCATAGCATTGGCGTCGAGTAAACACCAATTGCCCGTCTCTTTCCATCGCACGTAAGCGGCGACGCAATGCCTCTAAATCTTCCTCAGAGGAAAGGTTTAATAACTGCGCAATCTCTTCACGTTTAGCTGGTGTTGTACGTTTGGAAAGCAGTTCAAGAATAAATTCTCGGCTCGGAATGGGAGATTCATATTTTTCAGCTTCCCTTTCCTGAAATGGATCATGTGACATCGTTACCTCCATTGTCATCAAAATTTGTTATTACTGCTGCCTTTAATCCAACAGTAATTGATAAAGCGGGCTGTTGTCTTTAACCATATCAGCCAGTGTATGTTTATCGAGTTCTTGTAGAAACTGTTGTATTGCTTGATGCAGTACACCTTTTAAACGACAAGCAGGTGTAATATGACAAAATTCACCACTACAATTCACTAATGTTAAAGGTTCAAGCGCTCTGACGACATCTCCTATCCGGATAGTCTCTGCGGGCTGGCCAAGAGTAATTCCCCCATTTTTCCCGCGTGTTGCTTTAACATAACCAAGATGACTGAGCTGATTAATAATCTTAACCATATGATTACGGGATACACCATAGACTTCAGTCACTTCTGTGATACTGGTCATTTTCCCTTCAGGAAGTGATGCCATGTAAATCAAAGCCCGTAATCCATAGTCTGTAAAACTCGTTAGCTGCACAATCACCTCAAAATTTTTGGCTCAATAATTGTTATACCATTACTTAAATTAAATATATTCCCGATATTTTGAATTTCATCTCGCTATGGTTATCTTTCAGTAGATAAAATTAAAAATATAACAAAAATGCTAGTTTAGCTTACCATAAACTGAAAATATCTATCCAATAACAATGTTTCTTCACTATGACACTCAAATATACTCGATTTTTAATATCGCGAAGATGAAATTAATACCTCAGCATGACTCATATCTTGAGCTTATCCGCCTGACAACTCAAAATAAACAGAAAGATCATCGATTTTTATAGCTAAATGTAATAATAGGTGAGAGGAAAAAAACTAGGACAAGACCTTGAGGAAAGAAAAAAATGAAGAAGCCCTGCTTGCACATTACGTCAATTGAATATGCCGCATAACTTACTAAAAAATAATGTTGATTATGAAATTGTTATTAAAAAGTATCAATTAAGTCGTGAAAATCTCACGTTGATCCATTCTTTGACACTTTAATAATTAGATTATGTTTCATTATTAAAGTGTCCTACTTATTAAAGCAGTTCACCCATCTCATTATTTATAACAACAGAGCCATTTACGTTGAGATAGGCTGTTATATCTAAAACTATCAAGGTGTAGACATAATAATTGTCGCAGCAGAGTTAAATTCACCTTCGATTAAGTCATTTTTGGCTAGATTTTGTTTTTTAACCAGACTAAACGTTAAAGTATCTTTTCCTCGGCCATTAATAATTTCAGAGTTGAAATTACCATTCATAGGAGAAATGCGCTTACCTTGATGATAAACTTCAACACCTAGACCTGGCATAATTTTACCTGAGCTTCCTATGTCACCGGTTTTCACCATCAACGCGTCAGCAGAGAAGTTCGTCGTACTACCACTTAATGTTATTTTTATTGGTGTCGAAAGGTTATCATCATCACAGGTATAGTTAATTTCCGCATTTTGCTGAAAACGGCTATCACTACCAATGGTAGAAATACCAGAAGCATTTACAGTTTTAAAATCAATAATCACTTGTTGATTGTTATTGACGTCACAAGTCCCTGTACCAATAATAACGTCATTACCAGCATAAAATTTCCATGTAAAATTTAAGAAGTCAATTGGATTGTTGCTCCTTACACGAGTCGCATATTTCTGTAGTCCCAATGTCATTAATAAATCCCCTTTCTTAATTAACACGGAAGGAGTCGGCTTATGATTAACCTGAATATATAATTTAATTTGCAGGGACTCCGACGATTGTGTTAAACGGAATATTTGAATATCTCGACCACTAAATGGGGCAAGGTAACGCACTCCTCGGACACTAACGCCAGCTTTAAGATCTGGATTACTTTGAAGAACCGGTCCTAACGTCATTGATTGCAGATTTAAGTAGTCAACATATGCTGATGGGAGCTCATTTCGGCACGTCATATAATCATTTACATTCGCAAATTCATTTATGCGATTCGGTACAGCAAAAATATCGTTATCAATAGGTATATTATTAATACTTTGTGTACCACTACTGACTTCCTGCCCAGCATTAGTTTTGCATACAAAAGCATAGAGTGGCGAGCTGAATAAAGTCGATATAATCAGTAATATTAAAACTCTCATTTTTATCCTAAACACTAGTCATAATTTAATGTAAACGTAGACGTCGCGGTATAATTCCCCAACCCTATACTTTTATTCGTAATTGCTTTTGGCTCAGCCTGTATATTTGCAGAAAAACTTAACGTGTTTGAACCTTTCTGCAATTTATAAGCCGGTGTTACAGAGTTTATCGGTATCTTCTTTCCGCCCAACTCCGTTATTTCAACCCCTATCCCAGATGCCATACTGCCGTTATCCACGGCTAACAAACCAGGTAAATTACTATTTTCGCTCCCTGTAAATTTTACGGTTACTGTTTTTAAAACACTCTCATCACAATCTTCTAAATGAATATAAAAATTCTCAGAAGATGGTTTTTTATTAATATAAAGATCGGTATCTAAGATGCTGCGAAAATTGACAGCAATATTCTCATCTCCAGGTCGGACCGTACAGGTTTCAGCAACAAGTAGCCCTCTAATTCTAATCTCACCTATTTGACCATTTTTAGCTGGGCTCACAGCAGAAAAAAATAAACATCCTAGAAACATCATTAGTATTGATTCTTTAAAATTATATTTTATCGATTTTGATGTTTGCATCGCATATACCTTTCAATACTATTTCAGCAATTTTCATAAACTTATTCATAAGCTATTTGAAATGAAATAACGCTTCTATATGCCCCTGCTTGTAATATATTAGAAACTCTTACTGGAGAAACATAATAAGTTAATAAAGTCTGACCCGTTGAAATTAAAATTGGTTTGGCATGTGTCCCAAAATTGATTTCATGACCTGATTTATCGGTAATCTGCAATCCAAGCCCTTTTACGCCTTCTAACGTAGTGTATTATCACCCGCTTGTAATTGATGGGCTGCAGAAACAGCTTTGTTCATTTCAAGTGGTTGGTTATTACTATCTAATAATTGAATACCTACGTTACCAGCTTTAGCTTGGTCTGTAGCACTCAAGCCAGTTACACCTAGCAATTTAGAATTAAATCCAGCACCAATTCCAGTGAATGTTAAAGTGACTTTATCATTATTAACGTTGCCATTTGCATCAACTGCAAATACACAATCTTCTAATTCAATGTTGAAAATTTTTGCTGTAGAAGTACCGCCTTTTGCTAAAACTGAGTTGGCGATTTGACCTAACCATACAGTTTGATCAACTGAATCAGAGCTAATTGAACATGGTGCATCAATAATTTCGCCTTTGAATGTTATTTTACCATGACCTTGATCAGCAGCTAATACAGGAGAAGCCATAACAGCAGAAATAGCAGCAGCTAGTAGTACTTTTTTCATTTTAACCTCTTTTTAATTTAAATATAGGAACGATATAATTACCCAGCTTTGAGTGGGATTTATTCAAGTAATGAATATCTGATATTAAATATTAAAATATTTAACATTAGATATTTGATATTAGATTTTTAATTACTTAGGGAATATCGAATTTAAAACAGACCCAATATTTCCATTTAATAAATAGTTAAAATCACTATCATTTTTTATTAATCCTTTGCCATCATGAATATATAACAACATATCAGGAGAATATGTATTTAAATTAAATATAATATTTTCAAAAAATATTACGGGACTTATTTCTAAATAAAAAAGTATTGAGAATAATTTTTCACAACTCATACTGCATAGCCCTCGTTCATATCGAGAAATTTGCTGTTGTGATATTTTTAATTTCTTACCCAGCTTACTCCCACTAATACCTTTATTCTTTCTAATGTTGTATAATTCTGTTCCGATGATTTTAATTAATACCTTTTGAAAATTATCTATATTCTTATGTATTGTGGTATTCATCATTATTTCTCACTAACTCACTGAAACATAATCCCCAGAAGATTCTCAATAAATATATTGCGATATTATAATATGACAAACTAAATATACGGCTTATATTACGTATATTACGTATATTACGCAGCTAAAGCGCAATGAAATAAAACCTAAAGTGCTCAAATTTCGATAGTCAGTATAATTCTGAGATCTGATAAAATCAAACAGCACAATATTCTGTTTTCAATATTGTATTTATATGAGATTTTATTAAATACATTAAATTTTCTTTTTATTACAAAATCATATCTACACACCGCATTCTTTGCATAAAAAAATAACAGTAGATAATTCTTAAATATAAATTAACTTTCATTTAAATAAATATTTAATTCTAAATTAAATTTGCATTTAGTCTAAAAATCCAATCAAAGAGATAACAAGATATTTCAATTTAATCTTGATGTTTTCTGAGCGAATAATATCAATATTAATCAATTAGTTATATTAAAAAACCACCAATTTATGTTTTTTATTTATTAAATATATATTAAATTTGATATTTAATTCTGTATATTTTATTTTTATAGATTTTAAATCAAATAAAAACACTTATATTGATTTGGTTTTTTTACATTCAATCAAATAACATTAATTGAAGACATGCTATACACGGTCATTTTTATGTCTATTTTTTACTTTTTTTATATAAATATTGCCATTTATTACAAAAAATAACATGACTCATATAATGTGTATTATTTTTACATTCAACTTTTAATATTATATAAATAGCGGATATATACTAAAATGTATTTTTTGTTAGCATTAGGATTTTTCTGTACTAATTTTTTATATTTCATTTTTTGTTATAAACAAATATTATTTTTAACATAAAAACAAACTATTATTTATTTAACTTAACCTAATAGAGGTAATTATTAAGAAAATAAGGGGCATGTTTTCAATTTCGCGATCACTACAAACAATAAGTAGCACTCACACTAAATGAATGTTCCGATGATTTTTCGTATATTTAAGGTATCGTGGCATGCTAAAACCGTAGAGATTTATTATCCGGTACAACAGAATGAAGATATTTTCCTGACGGTTTTTCGTATAATACAGGGGAAAATAATGATTTACTGGATATCATTGGGTTAGATTGTAATAACGAAGATAATTCAGTACACCTCAACTAATACTTATCCTGTATGACAAATTAGCCAGAAATTATGAAAATATCATTGCGTTGGCATTTCCAATGATGTTGCTACCTACACGGGTTGATTGAACTATATACAACAAAGAACAAAACGCTCTAATTGATGCACAGTATATTCCTATTTGTGTTATGGGTGGTGTTTGAAGTGTGATGAGAATGTTACCCTTAACAGCAAGCTTTTAATTTATTTTCTTATACATTCTGCCGCATGATGGATATGTACGATAGGATACCATGGAAAAACTTATTGAATTATATGATTTTATATCAGCAAGTCCCGCCCTAATTACACTCATGTTGATTGTTATTTTGTTGCTGACGTGTTTTTTGGGAAAAATAATTTTTTTACGGTTCGCTAGAAGACTATTGCCCCTTTTTACTAATTTACCCGATGATGATCTTAGTGAAGGTGTTGCAAGGAAGATAGCTTCTATCATTGCGGTCACTTTCGTTCTTTATATTGACCAAATTCTTCCTTCATTTTCAGATGAAATGAACACGATATTTAAAACCGTTTGTTGGTCTTTAATTATCATTAATATTGCCTCACTGATTAATGATGGACTTGATGTTTTTATCCTGAGGCAATCAAAAAAAATACTGCATCGCAACAACTCGATCAAAGGCTATATTGAAATCGCCAAAATTATTGTTTGGATTATTTCGTTTATCTTAATCATCGCACTCATGACCAAACAATCCCCTATCATTATTATTTCAAGTTTTGGTGCCATTGCAGCGGTGTTAATGTTTATTTTTCAACACACTTTGCTTTCATTTGTCGCAAACATCTTAGTTTCAAATGGAAAAATATTAAAACTTTATGACTGGATTGAGTTACCGAGCAGTAATATTAGTGGTGAAGTCGTTGATATCGCACTGCATAATATTACCATTCGTAATTGGGATAACACCATTTCCCGTATTCCTACCAAAGATTTTTTAACCGAGAAATACACTAATTGGCAACCGATGTTCTCTTCCGGTGGACGCCGGATTAAACGCAGTTTTTATATTGACCAATCTTCAGTTTCATTTGTCACAGATAACCTCTTTAATGAACTCAAAAAACTGCCGTCTCTACACCAAAACATAGAAGCCATACTCGGTGTGCCCGATAATGCTCATAATGTTGATGAGTGGATGCTCAATAAAGGTGTGACTAATCTGCAACTGTTTAGAAGATATCTTTTGAATTGGATAAAAATGCGCGGTGACGTCAGAACCGATATGTATCTAGTGGTCAGAACAATGCCGCCAACTCCGAATGGATTACCCGTTGAAATTTATTGCTTTACTCGTTCAACTACTTGGGTTGAATATGAAGAAGTACAAGCTGAAATTTTTGAATACATTAACGCATCAGCCAAATATTTTAACTTAAAAATATATCAGCACCCATCTGGTGGAGATTTAGCTAATTTAAAATTACATTAAAGTAATCATAAAAAACACCGAACTTGCCGGTGTTTTTTATTAATCTAACTGACTCTTAACGGATTATTCTGCGTCAAATGGGTCACGAAGAATAATAGTTTCAGAGCGGTCTGGGCCTGTTGAAACGATATCAACTGGAATACCTGTTAGATCCTCAACACGCTTGATATAATTTAAAGCAGCTTGTGGTAACTGTGCTCTATCTTTCACACCAAAAGTCGTTTCTTTCCAACCTGGCATTGATTCATAAACTGGTTCTAAGCCATCCCACTCATCAGCAGCAAGCGGTGTCGTCTCCAAAACAGTACCATCTGGACGACGATAACCTACACAGATTTTAACTTCATCTAGGCCATCAAGAACATCCAGTTTAGTCATGCAGAAACCAGATAGGGAGTTAATCTGAACAGCACGATTAATTGCTACGATATCTAACCAACCAGTACGACGTTTGCGACCCGTTGTTGCACCAAATTCTTGGCCTTTTTCACGTAGGAATTCACCTGTTTCATCAAACAATTCAGTTGGGAATGGGCCTGCACCAACACGAGTTGAATAAGCTTTGATGATGCCGAGAACATAGCTGACATAGCGAGGACCAAGGCCAGAACCTGTCGCAACACCACCCGCTGTTGTATTTGAAGAAGTTACATAAGGATAAGTACCGTGGTCAATATCCAACAAAGTACCTTGTGCACCTTCAAACATAACTAATTCATTCTTCTGATGTGCTTTATAGAGCAAATCAGAAACATCAATTACCATGCCAGTCAGAATATCAGCAATTTCCATGATATCATCAAGGGTTTTCTGATAATCAACCGCTGGTTCTTTATAATAATTAACAAGTTGGAAGTTATGATATTCAACGATTTCTTTTAACTTTTCAGCAAAAGTGACTTTATCGAAAAGATCACCAACGCGTAAACCACGACGAGCAACTTTATCTTCATAAGCAGGGCCGATACCACGACCAGTTGTTCCAATCGCCTTCGCGCCACGTGCTTTTTCGCGCGCATTGTCTAATGCAACATGATAAGGCAGGATTAGTGGGCATGCTTCAGAAATATGTAAGCGTTCACGAACAGGAACACCACGTTCTTCTAATTGCTTCATCTCTTTCATTAAAGCATCTGGCGCAAGAACTACACCATTACCAATAATACTGATGACATTTTCACGAAGAATACCGGATGGAATTAAGTGGAGAACGGTTTTTTCACCGTTTACAACTAGAGTATGGCCAGCATTATGGCCGCCCTGATAGCGAACTACATATTTAGCGCGCTCTGTCAGCAAGTCAACGATCTTGCCTTTTCCTTCGTCACCCCATTGGGTGCCCAGTACGACAACGTTCTTACCCATTTCAAAATACACTCGGTTGCTTAAAAATGAATTCTACCATCTAAAATGAACTCTTCCAGCACTTTTTAGCGCAACAAAAAATTTTTTGCCAGAAAGCAAGTAAAAACGGCATTTTTTATTTCAGCCGTAACCCCATCTATTGTTAACTAGCTGAGCGAGTAAATTTTCACTTGAAAATTCAGCATGTCAAACGGTAGGCGAAAAAAGCCCGCGAAGCGGGCTTTTCTTTATTACACTAGCAGCTATTTTGATCAGTTGCACGCAACTTAATCGGCTAAAGTGCAAGTTTTACTCTGTTGCACGCAATTTTGTGGGCGCCTTCATAAAGCGGAAGAAATCTGTGTCAGGGCTAAGCACCATAACGTCATCACCACTCTTGAAGCTTTGCTCATAAGCACGCAGGCTACGAATAAAGGCATAGAACTCTGGATCTTGGTTGAAAGCATCAGCAAATAGTTTAGTTGCCATTGCATCACCTTCACCACGATAAGTCAATGCGGTACGCTCTGCTTCTGCTAGCGTTTCAGTTACTGTTTTATCAGCAACAGCACGAATTTTCGTTGCTTCTTCTTGACCTTGTGAACGATGTTGACGAGCAACAGCTTCACGTTCTGCTCGCATACGGGCATAAATGGCTTCAGAAACTTCATTTGGCAACTCAATACGTTTAATACGCACATCAACAACTTCAATACCTAAGGCTGCCATACTGTTTGCATTCGCAACCAACGGCGTTAAGTTTGTCTCTTGCTCAACACGCGCAGCAGCAGAAGCTATCGCAGCATCAGCTTCTCTAGACTCTTCATCTGTCGCTGTACCTTTGTTCAATGCATCACGTACATCAACAGTTAAGCGTCCGCGAGAATCAGTAATAATATCTCTGACACTCAAACGACCAAATTCAGAACGCAGGCGGTCACTAAACTTACGCTTTAATAATGTTTCTGCTTGGAGTGGGTTACCACCACCAGTCGCAACATAATAGCGGCTAAAATCTGTTACTCGCCATTTCAAGTAGGAATCTACCATCAAGTCTTTGTTTTCACTTGTCAGGTAGCGGTCAGCTTGAATTTCTAACGTCTGAATACGTGCATCTAACATTTTAACCGTTTCAAGGAATGGTATTTTAAAATGTAGACCCGGCTCATAAATGATCGGTTTGTTTTCAGAGTCACGCAGTACCTTTCCAAAACGCAGTACAATTCCGCGGTCAGTTTGAGGAACAATAAAGATAGATGCGTAAGCGACTGCCAAAATGGCAATAACGATAACAATTAGCGATTTACGCATGATTATTGTCTCCCTACTCTAACGGCATCACCACGCACACCACCACTTTGTTGCGCTGGTGTCGAATTATATGATGAATTACCTGTATTTGGATTCACCACTTTCGATGGTACACCTGTTTTTGGTACGCTGTTTTCATTGCCACCGCGCATCAGTTGGTCTAATGGTAGAACTAACATGCTGTTGCTCTTATCATTAGCGATAACTTTACGCGTGTTGCTTAAAACACGTTCCATTGTATCTATATAGAGGCGTTCACGAGTAATTTCAGGTGCAGCGCGATATTCAGGTAACATCTTCGCAAAACTTGCCACCTCACCCTCTGCTTTGAAGACAACACTTGCTTTATAAGCTTCTGCTTCTTCAATCAGTTTTTGGGCATTACCTTTTGCCAATGGTAAAACTTCGTTACGGTAAGCATGTGCTTCACGGATCGTTTTTTGTTCTTCTTCCCTTGCTGCAATAACATCATCAAATGCCGCTTTGACATCTTCTGGTGGACGCGCCGCTTGGAAGTTGACATCAAGTACCGTGATACCCATTTTGTATGGTGCTATTGTTGCTTCAAGCTCTCTTTGTGTAACATCACGGATAAAAGCACGATTCGTAGTCAGCACTTGCTCCATAGCAGACTGACCAATGACACCACGCACAGCACTATCAAGTGCTTGGCGTAAGCTGTTATCTGGGTTTGTTACACTAAATAAGTATTCAGCAGGGTCAGTAACACGATATTGAACGTTCATTTCAACGCGGATCACGTTTTCATCAGACGTTAACATCATGCCGTTAGTTGCTTGTTCACGAACAGTTTCAACGTTGACCGGAATAACTCTATCAATGAAAGTCGGTTTCCAGTTCAAACCTGGTCCAACAATACCGCTAAATTCACCAAAACGTAATACTACGCCTCGGTCACTTTCTTTAATGGTATAAAAACCAGAACCTGCCCACACAACAACAATTGCTGCAATAGCCAACATACCAAGACGACCACTAATTTGAGATGGCTGTTTGTTATCGCCATCACCATTGCCGCCTGATTTATTACCACCAAGCTTACTGCTCAGCTTACGAAAGAGATCGTCGAGATCAGTAGCCCCGCGTTTCCGACCACCTTTATTCCCGCCAGAGTTGCCGCCTTTATTGCCGCTTCCCCACGGATCGCGGTCTTGTCCGTCATTACCGGGCTGATTCCACGCCATGTTTTAGCTCCATATCTTTATGATTGATTTTTAGGGCTAAGAGCAAATAACCGCTCTTAATATCAATTCCATTTCCTAGCTGTATATTAAATCACATAGCTAAGTAATTGTTGTTCCTGCTTACATAAACGTTGCCATTCAACGATTGGCATACGCACCTCAAGTCCAATTGAGCCATCTTCTTCTTGCCATTCGCGTTCAATGGCTTCGAGTTGATAAAAACGGCTACGCAGACGGCCTTCACTTGGTGGTAAACACAATTCAAGATGTGCGATTTCACCTGAAAGGCGTTCCGTCAATGCTTGTAGTAACAGAGGAATTCCTTCGCCCGTTTGCGCTGAAACCCAGACACGAACAGGTTTGTTATCCTCATTTCTATCGATACGCGGGATAAAATCTTCCAGCATATCCACTTTGTTCATCACTAAAAGTGTTGGAATTTCATTTGCTTCAATTTCTTCCAAAACACTTTCAACCGCATGAATATTTTCATCTACACGGCTATCAGCTGCATCAATTACGTGCAGCAATAATGTTGCTTCACGTGTTTCTTGCAGTGTTGCTTTAAACGCAGCCACTAAATCATGGGGTAAATGGCGAATAAACCCTACTGTATCTGCCAGGACGACTGTCCCAACATCCTCAACATTGATACGTCTTAATGTTGGATCGAGTGTTGCGAACAGTTGGTCTGCCGCGTAAACCTCTGAATCAGTAATACGGTTAAATAAACTTGATTTACCCGCGTTAGTATAACCGACCAAAGACACCGTTGATATATCGGCTTTATTTCTTGCTTGACGACCTTGTTCACGCTGCTTTTCTACTCGGCTTAAACGGGATAATATTTGACTAATTTTCCCTCTTAATAACCGACGGTCTGTTTCAAGCTGAGTTTCTCCGGGGCCACGTAAACCAATCCCACCTTTTTGTCGCTCAAGATGCGTCCAGCCTCTCACTAGGCGAGTAGACAAATGACGTAACTGCGCAAGCTCAACTTGAAGTTTACCTTCATGGGTACGTGCTCTTTGAGCAAATATATCTAAGATAACGCCCGTACGATCAACCACCTTGCACTGACATAATCTTTCAAGATTGCGCTCCTGTGCTGGGCTCAAAGTATGGTTGAACAACACCACATCTGCACCACTTTCCTGCACAGCTTCAGCGATTTCTTCCGCCTTACCCTCTCCAACAAAGTATTTTGGATGTGGAGATTTACGACTACCAGTTACAATCTGAACAGGCTTAACACCCGCAGATGTGACAAGTGATTCAAATTCTGCCAGATTTTCAGTGTCTTTTTCTTGAGAGAAAAAAACATGTACTAATACAGCTAATTCACCGCCTTCGTACCTATCAAACAAGGTTATAACCTCTTAGGTTTAACTATAAATACAAAGGAAAAACATAGGTAAAGCCTCCCTACCCATGTTTTCCTTGAATTTCAACGTACAACCTGAATTACTCAGCAGTTTCACCGTCCTGCTGAGCAGGATTACCAGAGTGATAATTGCCATTACCTGTACCAGCAGCGCTACCACTATGGTGAGAAACCGGGCGTGCAGGGACAACGGTAGAGATAGCATGTTTATAAACCATCTGACTTACCGTATTTTTAAGTAAAATGACAAACTGGTCAAAAGATTCAATCTGTCCTTGCAATTTGATGCCGTTAACTAAATAAATTGAGACCGGAACCCTTTCACGACGTAATGCGTTCAGGAACGGATCTTGCAAAGATTGCCCCTTAGCCATTCTATGTTTTCCTTATTTTGTTGTTTTTAAATGAGAACCTTACGATTCCAAAAAGTAACTACTCAAAAATTACGCTTAACGTTCTAATTGTACACATAAACAATGACTCTGTGCACGAATATACTCTCTATAGTTCAAGTTGCACGCGAATTAGTGCCCTTAGCTAACTGAAGCTAATAAACGATTAATAACTCCAATACACCTTAGTTTTCTACTTGTTATCCACATGTCACTTAATTAATTTAAAGCATAACTTGCATGACAGTCTTAAGCGCTTGCTGTGGTTGTTCACTATCTAACCAATGAACATTATCCCAGCTTCTCAACCAAGTTATTTGCCGTTTCGCCAATTGGCGAGTTGCACAAATCCCTCGATAAACCATTTCATCATAATCTATTTCACCTTCGAGATATGACCACATTTGTCTATATCCCACACAGCGAATAGAAGGTAAATCAACATGAAGGTCGCCACGTTTATAAAGAGCACGAACTTCCTCTTCAAACCCTTCATTTAGCATCTTATGAAAGCGCTGCTCAATACGCTGATGTAAAATTTTACGATCTTGAGGAGCAATAGCAAACTGGAACACATTATAAGGTAATTCTTCACCCGCTGTTTGTGTCATTTCAGTCAAAGTTTTCCCAGAAATGAGATATACCTCTAAAGCTCGGGATAATCTTTGCGGATCATTAGGGTGGATCCTTGCAGCTGCTACTGGGTCGACAAGTTCTAAGCGACGATGAATTTCTCCCCAACCTTGCTGCTGAGCAATATTTTCTATTTCTTCACGTATGGCAGGATCAGCAGATGGTAATGGAGATAACCCTTCTAGCAAGGCCTTAAAATACAGCATTGTACCGCCAACAAGTAATGGAATTTTACCTTGAGCTGTAATTTCATCCATAACATTTAATGCGTCTCGCCGAAAATCAGCAGCGGAATAAGGAACAGAAGGGTCAAGAATATCAATAAGACGATGAGGAGCTTGGCTAAGTTCCTCTGCATTTGGCTTCGCGGTACCAATGTCCATACCACGGTAGATTAACGCGGAATCGACGCTAATAATCTCAACAGGTAATTGCTGGCGCAAGGCTATTGCCAACGCAGTTTTACCTGAAGCAGTCGGCCCCATCAAAAATATTGCTTTTGGCTTATTTTGAGTTACTAAATCACTCATTTGTTAGTATAGCTACCACGGATTCTAAATTAATTAATTGTAATAATGTTGGTGAAGGCTCTTTAACATACTGTGGACAAAGCCTTTCAACATCTGCGAGCACCTGAACTGCCTGTGCTAAACTCCAGCTTTCTTGCATTTTTTCTTGTGAAACTGTTTTTGCAAGCCATTGTGCAACATCTTGATGAGTTGCGCTCTCTTTTGTTGACAAAAAAGCCAATAAACCTGAAAAAAGCTGGGACAAATTTTGCATTCTAAGCGGTAACGATACCGCATGAATAGTAACTTTGCTATGAGAAATCGAGGCTTCAATACCAAATAATGACAATTGTTGTTTGTTACGCTGAAAAACCGTAATTTCATCAGAATTAAGTGATAATTTTAGCGGTATAAGTAATGGTTGAGGTTTCAGCGTTTCACCATTTGGTGATAATTGAGCCAGTTTCAATAAATAATTAGCTTTTACTAAGGATAACAGCATTAATCCTGATGAAGACTCAATTAATGCAAAGTTTTTTGCGTAAATTGTCAATACCTTACCAAACGAATAGCTATTCGCATTTTTTGCAACAGGCTGTGAGGAAACTCGTGTTGCTTCTAATGGTTGTTTCGTTGGAAATAAAGGTTTTTTCTCTTCTTCTGCTACAGGGACTGACATCAGTTTTTGGTAAAGTTGTCCCGCTTTTCGGTCATAAGTTGCGGCTGAATGCCCAAAACCCGTTTTTCCTTGATGAATATTTCCAGAAGGTGCAGGCGCTCTCGTAGATTGAATAGATTCTTTTGGTTTTAGTTGCTGAGAATGATTAGGAGATGCTGAGGTAAAATAGTTATCTCCCGCAGAAGTGCGGTTTACAATTTCTTGTGGCGCAGGTTCTATCCCCGGCAATTCATCAGGGCTAATCGCATTCAATAATGCAGTACGCACGCCTTGGTAAATAAAATCATGCACTAATCTTGCTTGATGAAAACGAACTTCGTGTTTTGCTGGATGTACATTGACATCAACCTGATGCGGATCAATGGATAAATACAGCACATAAGCTGGTTGTTGGTTATCCGTTAAATGCCCTTCATAAGCTTGGCGAATGGCATGGTTAATTAACCTATCGCGCATCATTCGGCCATTAACATAACAATATTGAATATCAATCACAGAGGAATGAGAAGGTGCGACAACCCAACCTTTAATACCTAAATCACCATGTTGCCAAGAAATGGCTAAAGCACCTTGCATAAAACTGGTACCACAAATTGAAGCAAGGCGACGTTCTTGCTGAACCTCATCATGCGCTGCACGATACTGCTTCACAAGTTTGCCATTATGGCTGAGATTAATCGCAACATCAGGGCGTGACAGTGCAATTCGGCGGACAATTTCGTCAATATGGCCAAATTCTGTTTTTTCAGTACGCATAAATTTACGACGCGCGGGTGTATTATAAAACAGATCAAGCACTTCGACTGTCGTACCGTTTGGGTGAGCTGCCGGCTTCACATTAACCTGCATATCACGACCTTCTGCATAAGATTGCCATGCTTCACTTTGTTCTGCGGGCTTAGAAGTCAAGGTTAAACGAGAAACGGAGCTAATGCTGGCTAATGCTTCACCGCGAAACCCCATACTCATAATGGCTTCTAAGTCATCTAATGTGGCAATCTTACTGGTTGCATGGCGAGCTAAGGCTAAAATAAGCTCATCTTTGCCAATTCCACAACCATTATCACGGATACGGATCAACTTTTCTCCGCCTCGTTCAATATCAATATCAATACGAGTAGCCCCTGCATCGAGGCTGTTTTCAACTAATTCTTTTACAACAGATGCCGGTCTTTCGACAACTTCACCTGCGGCAATTTGGTTAGCTAATTGAGGAGAAAGGATCTGTATTGCCATCATATTACCTTTTAATTTGGAGCAGCTTGTAAAGGGTTAGCAAGGAAATATTGTCTCAATCCCTGATGAATAGCCTCAGCCACTTTTTCTTGATAATCGTTTGATTTTAATAATTTCTCTTCTTGAACATTACTAATAAAGCCCGTTTCAACAAGAATCGAAGGAATATCTGGCGAACGTAATACACCTAAACTGGCATGTTCCGGCGTATTTTTATGGATATTACCGACTTTTTTCAGTTGTTGAATGACTTTAACTGCAACATCATAACCAACACGTTGTGAGTGCCCAAATTGTAAATCTAAAACAGCTTGGCTTAAATATGGGTCTGCATCACCTAACACATCGCCTGCACCACCTAATAATTCAGATTGTTTTTCACGCTGTTCAAGCCAATTACCTAATTCGTTATTAGCACGTCGATTTGATAACACCCACACAGACGCGCCTCGCGCACTGCTATTTGGTGCAGAATCCGCATGAATAGACACTAACATGTTGGCATTCTTTTTACGGGCGACATCAGAGCGCCCACCAACAGAGATAAAATAGTCACCATCACGCGTCATTACAGGTTTAAACATCGGGTCAGCAGCCAATTTTTGATACAGTTTCCGCGATACACTCAATGTGACATCTTTTTCACGATAACCATTTTTCCCAATCGCTCCGGGATCTTTTCCGCCATGTCCTGCATCAATTGCAATCACCACTTGTTGAGTACCTTTTGGAGCCGTTTTTGTGGGCTTAGTGATAACAGGCGGAGGATTATTGATTTTTAATGACTTCTCAGGTGCTGTAGCAACTGGGCTAATATTTTTATTTTCAGCTTGTACTGGTTTCTGAGTCGTATTTTTAAATGATGATGTGTTAGCTTTACCCGTAGAAAGATCAAAGATAAGTTGATACTGGCCTGACACCTGTTCCAGTCGTGTTTGAACCTTCGCCTCTTTTGTAAGCTCAAGCACTATTCGCTTATGGTTGCTATCCATTGGTTGGCTTTTACGCGCAACTTTAACCAAATCACCCGCAGGTAATTTAAGTGGTAATCCAATGACCTCACTATTTTGCTGGATATCAATGACAAGGCGCTCAGGTGAATGCAATGGAAAATATTTGTAGCTAGGGCGACCATCAGCAAACGTTAAGATAACTTGTGCCTGAGAAGGGCTATTATTCACTTGAATATTCGATAACGTTGCTGCAATTACCGGACGAGTAAATAACCCTAAAGCAAAAATCATCAATAGCAACAAGAAAGAGAAAATACGCTGACTTGTTATTTTTATTGGTAATGCATTCGTCATGAGCAAGATATTCCTTAAAGTGCGGGTAATGATTCTAACAACGACTCCCCATTTGCAGAAAAAGCAATAAAGTGAGCCTGACGACCTTCATTCTGATATGTCAGATGGAGCTCAAGATCTGCTTCAGGCAAAAACCCTTTACCTTGCTGGGGCCATTCCACTAAACAAATCGATTCTGGTGAAAAATAATCACGTATTCCCATAAATTCCAGCTCTTCAGGATCCGCTAGTCGATAAAGATCGAAATGAAAAACTTGCCTTTCAGGAAGATCATAAGGTTCTACTAATGTATATGTTGGACTCTTAACATGTCCTTTATGACCCAGTGCCTGTAAAAAACCGCGGCTAAATGTTGTCTTACCTGCGCCTAAGTCACCATATAGGTTGATGATCAGACCTTGCTTACAAGCTTTCGCAACTGCACGCCCTAGTGCAACAGTTTGATCTTCATTAGCAAGTTGTAAAATGCGTTCTTTCATGAGTTATGTAATCAACTTAGTCAGAATAAAAAATGGATCAGCAGTATAAATTAATTACTATAGTAACCTAAGCCAATGCATTTTTCTTAATTTAGATTATAGAAATAGTTAAAGTTATCGCATTGAATATATTATTGGAATATTCAAATCCGACAATTGTTCTTTTTGCTGATATTTAAATGTATATAAGTGACATTTATTAAACCTAAGCGTCAAATGATCTTATTCATATTTTGCGAAACAATAAATAAAAACCAACTTTTATGTACAACGTCGACGACAGACCCTAAGCATGATACAGTTTCCGCTGCAATTCTACTGGCTTAACTCATTTTTCGTAAACGCTAATGGCAATACTCCTCGATCTCGACCTTCTTGCTCAAAATATCAAACAATGGGGCCTTGAAGTTGGTTTCCAGCAAGTTGGTATTTGTGATACCGACCTTTCACTGGAAGAACCTAAGCTGCAAGCATGGTTAGATAAGCAATATCATGGTGACATGGCATGGATGGAACGCCATGGAATGATGAGAGCAAGGCCTCATGAGCTACATCCCGGCACACTGCGCGTCATCAGCGTTCGGATGAATTACTTACCTGCAAAAGCTGCATTTGCTAGCACGCTGAATAATCCCGAATTAGGCTATATTAGCCGTTACGCGTTAGGCCGTGATTATCATAAACTATTAAAGCAGCGTTTAAAAAAACTGAGTGATCGTATTTTAGAATATTGTCGTGAACATACTTGTTCAGATGAGCTTAATTTCCGCCCTTTTGTAGATTCTGCACCAATTTTAGAACGCCCCATTGCCGTTAAAGCTGGTCTAGGTTGGACAGGAAAGCATTCATTGATCTTGAATCGGGAAGCAGGATCTTGGTTTTTTCTTGGAGAGTTATTAGTTAATTTACCTCTTCCTGTTGATCAACCTATTGAGGAACAGTGTGGCCGCTGCGTTGCATGTATGACAACTTGCCCAACTGGGGCAATTGTTGAACCTTATGTAGTTGATGCTCGTCGTTGTATTTCTTATCTAACCATTGAACTAGATGGACCAATTCCTGAAGAATTTCGCCCTTTAATGGGAAATCGAATATATGGCTGTGATGATTGCCAACTGATTTGTCCATGGAATCGTTTTTCTCAGCTTACTGATGAAGAAGATTTTAGCCCTAGACGCGCGTTACATACCCCAGAACTTCTTGAACTATTTAGTTGGACAGAAGAAAAATTTCTTCGCATAACAGAAGGTTCCGCGATCCGTCGAATTGGCTATATGAAATGGTTAAGAAATATCAGCGTTGCTCTCGGGAATGCGCCTTACCAAGACGGCATTGTGGTTGCCTTACGTGAGCGGCTAGGAATGGGAGAAATGTTAGATGAACATTTTAATTGGGCAATACAGCAACAATTATATCGTCGGGAAGAAAATCAAGTGGCAATTCAAACTTCACAGCAGAAACGCCTTGTACGTGCTATATCTAAAGGTTTACCAAGAGATGCCTAAAAAAATACTCTGATATAATTTCTATTATAAAAAACCAAATCTATGTGAATAAAATAAAAATTGCTTAATTGACAATGACTAAAGAATTTGCAAGTAGCATGCCCTACATTTCGCACAAAAACAATTATTTATTTAAATCAATAAGATATGTAATTACAAATGAAAATTAATTTTTATTTAATAAAAATAAGCTGAAATAAAACCTGTGGATAACTCTGTGTAGGAAAGTGTTACAGCCACCCATAATACGGGCGGTTAATACATTGCATTGTGGATAACTTATTTACAACCAAAAACGAAATAAGCTAACTCTTTTACCCTTTTTATTAAATATAAAGTTGTAAAAAATGAGGTTCCACGCTTGAAATTAGTTGAATAGATAAAAAAGATATTTCTTATAAATTTATAACTTGAAGTGACAATATTTGAGTCACTTATTGATGCCCACTATTGGTGAGGGGTCGCTATTCTATGGCGGCAACCTTGTGAATGCAAGTAAAAAAGCAGCCAAGATCGCAAAAAGATCATCAGATCAACCACAGAGATTCACGAACATTGAAGCACTTAGACTTTCTCACAAAACAAAACTCAATAATGGATAAAATATTTATATATCGGATTTAGTATAGTCTACAAATTAAGTAGGAATTGTGATTCAAGTGAAAAAATTAACTAAAATAGAAAGGTAAGAAAATTTTGGAGCGGGAAACGAGACTCGAACTCGCGACCCCGACCTTGGCAAGGTCGTGCTCTACCAACTGAGCTATTCCCGCATTGAGAGGACTTAAACTAAAACACTAAGAAGAATTGGAGCGGGAAACGAGACTCGAACTCGCGACCCCGACCTTGGCAAGGTCGTGCTCTACCAACTGAGCTATTCCCGCAGACCGAAAATAGTGCTTTAGCTAAAACAATAAGAAAATTTGGAGCGGGAAACGAGACTCGAACTCGCGACCCCGACCTTGGCAAGGTCGTGCTCTACCAACTGAGCTATTCCCGCAATACACATCTTATTGCTTTTCGTACTAATGAAAAAACTTCATCGGTACGGGGTGCGAATTATACGAGAAATTAGACGGCAGGCAAGCCCTTTACATCAAATTTTTCATTTTTTTGTTTGTTTGACGATTAAATAAACATTATGCTTATTTAATCAACATATAAAGTAACCATCTGATTTCAATCAATTAACAACTATTACTTTCTTATTTTAGTGTTAGCTACTTAATTGAAAAACCTGTGCGATAAAGTTGACCACTTTTCAGTAGCCAACCTATTTATAACTAACTCAATTAATCCGCTTTGATAAATGTTTCGCGGTAATAAGCTAATTCAGCAATTGATTCACGAATATCATCTAAAGCCTGATGAGTACCTTGTTTAGTGAAACCTGCTAATATCTCTGGTTTCCAACGGCGCGCTAGCTCTTTTAATGTACTAACATCTAAGTAACGATAGTGAAAATATTTTTCTAATTCAGGCATGTAGCGGAATAAAAAACGGCGATCTTGCCCAACACTATTACCACAAATAGGTGAAGCACCTTTTGGTACCCACTGCTCTAAAAATTCAATAGTCGCCTGCTCTGCATCACATTCAGCAAAAGCACTATTTTTAACACGTTCAACAAGCCCACTCGCAGTGTGTGTGTTAACATTCCATTCATCCATCAAAGCCAGTTGCTCTGGTGTTTGGTGAACGGCAATCACAGGGCCTTGTGCTAAAATATTAAGTTGACTGTCTGTCACGATTGTGGCGATTTCGATTATACGGTCACGATCAGGATCGAGCCCTGTCATTTCCAAATCGATCCAAATTAAATTATTCTCATTCTTTTGCATCATATACCCTAACTTGATCCCGTGGAGTTCGTGTATGATAACCCGTTTAAGAGATCGACGCGATCCGCAAACTTAAAACAGTTTATAATATAAAGAGAGCTCAGATGGCTAAGCAAAAACTGTCAAAAGGCCAGCAGCGCCGAGTGCAAGCAAATCATCAAAAACGACTTAAAAAAACAAGCGCCGTAGAAATTGATGATAGCCAATTAGGTGAAGCACAAGAAGGCCTAGTGATCAGCCGATTCGGCCAACATGCTGATATAGAAGCCAGTGATGGAACATTGCAACGCTGTAATTTACGTCGCACGATTTCTTCCCTTGTAACAGGTGATCGTGTTGTGTGGCGGCCTGCGCTAAATACCCAAAGTGATATCAAGGTCAATGGGATTGTTGAAGCGGTTCACGAACGTCACTCAGTTCTCACCCGCCCTGATTATTATGATGGTTTGAAGCCAATTGCTGCAAATATCGACCAAATTGTGGTTGTTTCAGCCATTTTGCCTGAACTTTCGCTTAATATTATTGATCGCTATTTAGTCGCTTGTGAAACATTAGGTATCCAGCCGATTATTGTTCTCAATAAAATTGACCTACTAGATGATGAAAATCGCCAATGGGTCAGTGAATTGATGAAAATCTACAGCGATATTGGTTATAAAGTCCTCGAGGTGTCTAGCCACACAAATGAAGGAATGGAAGAACTGACAGATATTCTTGCAGGAAAAATTTCTGTTTTTGTTGGCCAATCCGGTGTAGGTAAATCCAGTTTGCTCAATGCATTATTACCTAATGAGCAAACTATTCTTGTCAATGATGTGTCAGATAACTCAGGCTTAGGTCAGCATACAACCACTACAGCAAGACTGTACCATTTCCCTCAAGGTGGTGATGTGATTGACTCTCCGGGAGTCCGTGAATTCGGTTTGTGGCATCTTTCTACGGAACAAGTGACAAAAGGTTTTGTCGAATTTAAAGAGTATCTTGGTGGCTGTAAGTTTAGAGATTGCAAACATCTTGATGATCCGGGCTGTTTAATTCGTGAAGCAACCGACCAAGGGAAAATTGCTGAATCACGTTTTGAAAATTACCATCGAATTTTAGAAAGCATGGAACAAGTGAAGCCGCGTGGAAATTTCACAGGTAAAGAGAAGTAGCCCCCTGTTTTCTTCCTTTATGGCAAGTCAATGTGTACTTAATTTTTTGAGTATTTTGCTTACTTGCCATAAAAATTTTAAGACCATAGAAACAAAATAGCCTAATTAAAAAAGCAAAGGTACAATGCGGATTACTGGCAATTTTCGACTATTTTTTTGGGCTTGCTAGAAATTGGAAAATCACTTTCATTGATTTTCTGCTAATAATTCAAATGGCTCAACACGTTGTGGTGTTCTATTTCATGAGCCATCTTTAATATTAATTATTTGCTAATTAGCCTTTACTAACTTGAGGTTCCCGTGCTGGATAAAATTAAAATACGTTTGCAATATATACTGCCAAAACAAGGATTGACGCAATTGGCGGGTTGGTTTGCTAATAAAAATGCAGGATTTATCACTCAATGGGCAATAAAGCTGTTTGCTAAAGTCTATAAAGTCGATATGAATGAAGCTCAAAAAAGCGAATTCAGTGCTTATGCAACGTTTAATGATTTTTTTGTTCGCTTATTAAAAGAAGATGCTCGTCCTGTTGTCGCAGGTAGCAACCAATTAGCCCAACCCGCTGATGGAGCGGTTAGCCAACTTGGTGCAATTGAAAACGACCAAATTTTCCAAGCAAAAGGGCATTATTATACTGTTGAAGCCTTGTTAGCTGGCAATTATCAATTAGCCGATAAATTCCGTGGTGGTGATTTTATTACGACGTATCTATCTCCTCGTGATTACCACCGTGTACACATGCCATGTGATGGTTTATTAACAGAAATGATTTATGTTCCTGGTGATTTGTTTTCTGTTAATCCATTAACAGCAGCCAATGTGCCAAATTTATTTGCGCGTAATGAGCGACTAATTTGCGTATTCAAAACCGAGTTCGGATTAATGGTACAAATTTTAGTAGGTGCAACCATTGTAGGGAGTATCGAAACAGTTTGGAGTGGCAGTGTAAATACACAACGTGAAGGCATAATCAAACGTTGGACTTATCCAGATGAACATGCTGAAGGCGCTATTTTCCTGAAGAAAGGCGAAGAAATGGGGCTGTTTAAATTAGGTTCTACTGTGATTAACCTCTTTCAACCTAATGCAATTCGCTTTAATCCGGCCCTTATTCCGGGCTATGCCACTCGAATGGGCGAGCAACTTGCTGAGTCACAGGCAGACAACGAAGTTAATCATTCTGCTGATACACAAGTTTAATAAATTCACTTGTTGATTAATTGCTTTAAGGAGCTCCTGACTGTGCGTTTGATTACCAGTTTTTTTTTCAGCCTGCTAATCGCCTTTTCAGCTATTGCAGCACCGAATACCTCGCTGAATGAGACACAGATTAAACAGGAGCTTGCTCAACTTGATGCAAGTAAGAATCCTAAAGATACCGAAATAATTCAGGCGCTCCAAGGTGCCTTGAACTGGATTGGTGAAGCCAAAGAATCGGATGCCCGAGCTAAATCTTACCAAGATGCTATTGATAATTACCCCAAGATTATCAAGGAATTAAGACAAAACCTACTCAAGGAAAGTGATGAGCCACCAGCAATTCCGAGTGATATCACGTTAGCTGAACTTGAACAAAAAATTATTCAGGTCAGCAGCCAGTTGCTTGAGCAAGGAAGAAAAACCCAACAAGAGCAAGATAAAGGGCGCGAAATCAGTGAATCTTTAGGCGCACTTCCTCAGCAATTGTCTGAGGCTCGCCGATTGCTGTCAGAAGCAACATTTCGCTATCAATCTTTGAATAGCTCTGCGACACCTTTATCAGAAGCGCAAGCAGCACTTGCTCAAGCAGAAATAGCCGCTCGCAAATCCAGTGTTAATGAGCTGGAAATGGCGCAATTATCGGCAAGTAATCGCCAAGAAATCTCGCGAATGACGTTAGATATTAATAAAAACGTTATCATCGCCTTGAATTAGAGTTACAAAAATTACGTGAGGTACAAAATACCTTACGGCAGCAAAAAGCTGTGCTTGCTTTAGAACATACTGAAATGCTCGCAGAACAAGGTGAATTAACCCCTTTCTTAAAAGAGCAAATCGACATTAACCGCAAACTTTCGCAAGAGCTGACCAACCAAGCGGCGAGAATGAGCACAATAAATGCTAATCAAGCAACAACTTCTGCCAATATCCAAGATGCACGCCAAGCCTTAACAACGATTCGTGAACAAGCACAATGGTTAGATGGTTCAAATACATTAGGGGAAGCCTTACGCACGCAATTATCGCGCTTGCCTGAAATGCCAAAAAATCAGCAAATTAATCGCGATATGGCAGACTTACGTGTTCAGCGACTCAACTATGAAGATATGCTTGATAGACTATCCAAAATGGATATCAGTGTTCAAGAAACGGAGAACGATTTAAATTCATCGCAGGCTCAAGTTTATGCTTCATTAATCAAAACACGCAAAGAATTACTTTCATCTTTAATTTCAGGTTTTGATACCGAAATGTTAGAGCTAACCAAGCTGAATGTTTCCACAAGTCAACTCACTGATGCATTAAAAGATGTTAAAGATGCTTCACACCGTTATCTATTCTGGGTCGCAGATGTTCCACCAATCAACATCCATTACCCCGTTTTATTAATTACTGATATTACCCAATTACTCTCTTTAGATACACTTTCTCAGTTAACGGGCGCATTAGAAGTAATGGTAACCACCCAAAATACATTCCTCTATCTTTTGGGTTCAGTCATTTTAGTGATTTTTAGTATCAGTACACGCAGGCATTATCAAGACTTCCTTGATCGCGCAAGCTTACGTATTGGTAAAGTCACTCAAGACCACTTTTATCTGACTATTCGCACAATTTTTTGGTCAATTATAGTCGCTCTACCGCTTCCCATGATGTGGTCAGCGATCGGCTATGGCTTACAAAGCGCGTGGCAATTCCCTATGGCTGCGGCTATTGGCTATGGTGTAAGTGCCACAACACCAGTGTTGTGGCTTTTTATGATCAGTGAAACGTTCTCTCGCCAAACGGGCTTATTTATCGCCCATTTTGGTTGGGATAAAGGTTCAGTAAAACGGGCAATGCGTTATTATCGCCTCGCCATTTTTGTCATTGTGCCGTTAATGATGTCATTGATTACGTTTGAGTATTACAGTGACAGAGAATTTGCTGCCACAATTGGCCGTTTCTGTTTTCTTCTATTATGTTTTGCCCTGAGTTTGATGACCAATAACTTGCGACGCACGCAAGTGCCACTTTACCTAGATAGGCATGGTTCAGGGGATAACCTCATCAATAAAGCGTTATGGTGGATGTTGCTCATTGCTCCTATTGCGGCAGCATTTTTCTCTTTATTGGGTTATTTCTCAACATCACAAGCATTGCTGGCGCGTTTAGAAACCTCCGTCGCTATCTGGTTTGTATTGTTAATTGTTTATCATACCATCCGTCGTTGGATGTCAATGCAGCGCCGTAAGCTCGCCTTTGAGCGGGCAAAACAGCGTCGTGCTGATATTTTGGCACAACGGGCAAAAGGGGAAGATGACACACAATTACATAACACCAGTATTGAAGGTTCCATTGACATTGAGGAGCCAGTGATTGACCTTGATGCAATTAGCGCGCAATCCGTCGGGCTTGTGCGTTCTATCCTAACCATGATTGCACTTGTTTCACTGATTTGGTTATGGTCTGAACTTCATACCGCATTCTCATTCCTAGAAAATATTCGCTTATGGGATGTCACTTCAACGATTAATGGTGTCGATACAGTCCAGCCTATTACAATGGGTTCTATCTTCATCGCAATTTTAATTATTATTGTCACGACCCAGCTTGTTCGTAACCTACCTGCTTTGCTTGAATTAGCGGTTCTTCAGCATCTCGACTTAACACCGGGCACCGGTTATGCAATCAGTACATTAACTAAATATTCTATTACCATCATTGGCACGATTGTTGGGTTCTCAATGCTGGGGATCGATTGGTCTAAGTTACAATGGCTGATTGCCGCAATGGGGGTGGGGCTTGGTTTCGGCTTACAAGAAATTTTTGCCAACATTATTTCTGGTTTGATGATTTTATTTGAAAAACCGATTCGTATTGGTGATACCGTTACAATCCGCAATCTAACAGGCAGTATTACTAAAATTAATACACGCGCCACCACATTGACGGATTGGGATAGAAAAGAAATTATTGTCCCGAATAAAGCGTTTATTACGGAGCAATTTATTAACTGGTCTTTATCTGACACTATCACGCGTATTGTCATAACAATTCCGGCACCACCTGACACTAATAGCCAGCTAGTTACCTCAATTCTTTTAGCAGCGGCAGAACGTTCACCAATGATATTGGATAATCCAAGCCCAGAAGTTTACTTAGTTGATTTACAACAAGGGATACAAATTTTTGAATTACGTGTATTCGCAGCAGAAATGGGGCATCGTTTACCTGCTCGCCATGAAATCAACCAAAACATCCTTGCCGCATTTGAAGAACAAGGGATTACATTACCATTCCCGCCATTCCAAGCTCATGTGGATATCCGCGAAAATTATATTCAAAGTGCGACAAGTAACCCTTCAGGACGTAATCCAAGTCGTAAAACGGGCGAGCTATAGATGAAGTGGCATGACTAATAATATATATTTAGTCATGCTATGAAAATTTCAGGAGAGTGAATGAAACCATTTACAGAGCCACAAGATGAATTAGCAATATCTCGGATCACGCAACTTGAGCGGATCAGCTCGATATTGATCTTCCTAATTCCTCTGGTTATTTTGCTGATATGTGGTAAATCTTTCGCGACTAAAATCCTGTATCTTTGGCAAGTTTTAAGTCTAGCCTATATTGTGGTATATCGTCTATTTACTCGCCAACTATCAACTCGATCATTACAATTGAAGATCCGCCGGGGCTGGCGATATAACCGCCTTTACCGGCTATGCTGGGTTTACTTAGTGCTCTCAATCTTGATCATGATTGGATATTGGTTTATTGCTTATTAATCTTGGTATTTTCAGATTTAATACTATCTAAAATCTAAAGTGAATGCCTTAACCCGCTTTAAAACCATAGCTACTAATATAATTGTCTGCTAATTTTTGCGCTTGCTTCAACTCGTTTTCATCCAGTTTTTCGGCTATTTTTTGCTGTAATCTATGGCTCTCTTTATTACCGCTATAAACAGCAGTTGATAGCCATGCATAAGCTTGCTGAAGGTTCTTCTTCACACCTTTACCTTCAAAGTACATGACACCTAAACGATCTTGTGATTTAGCATCATGTTGTTTTGCTGCTTTGCGGAACCAAAATACTGCTTTTTCGTTATCAACATCGACACCATTTCCAACAGAATACATCTGCCCAATGTTGAATTGAGCAATCACATTACCGCCTTGAGCTGCCTTTCTAAACCAAAATGCAGCTTTTGTGCTATCCTGCGTGACACCAAGACCTTGCGCATACATCATTGCCATATTCGTTTCAGCACGAGTATCATTTTGTTTTGCAGCTTGCTCATACCAAAGCATTGCTTTTTCATAGTCTCGTCTTACACCGAAACCGTTGACATACATGGTGCCTAGGCGAAACTGAGCATCAACATTGCCTTTATCACCTGCTTTGATAAACCACTCTGCTGCGGTTTTCGAGTCTTGAGAAACCCCATCTCCCGTAAAATAGCGTTCGCCTAAAAGAAATTGTGAGGTTGGTTCACCATTATGTGCTGCTTCTGTCACTTGCTCAATTGTTTGCTGAGATGTGCTTGATGTTGTAGGCACTGCCAATAATAAAGAGCTATAACAAACAGAACCAAGCAATAGTGCCAATGCAATTTTTTTCATCCTAAAAAACCCTCAACAATACAGCATTCCAACCGAAAAATAGTGTGATGAACTACTTTTAACTTATCATCTATAACCAGTTAATCCAGACCTAATTTAGACTTTCTTACAGTTTAATTTCACTTGGTATCATAAAGAATAGGAAAAATAGTGTTATTCGCCTTTATCGCACTTTTTTACCTTCGCATATCGATAATAAAAATAAAGGCTGGGAAGGAGAACCTAACCAGCCTTAACATTGCATAGAACAGCTAATATTATTTATTGATATAGTATTTTCTCAAATAGTGAGCAACGGCATCATCTGCATTTGAACCAATTACTTCTAATTGTGGTAATTCATCTTTCAACATTTGATGTGCATTTTCCATAATGCACCCTTTACCAGAAATAGTGAGCATCTCTTTATCATTCATACCATCACCAAATGCGATGCAATGATGAGGCTGATAACCTTGTAGGGCTGCAACTTGTTGTAATGCATCCCCTTTAGAAACTACGCCCGCCATGACCTCAAGGCAACTACGCAATGAAAATGTGACATTGACTCTGTCTTGCCAACGCTGACGAATACGATTTTGTAAGTCAACTAACACGTCATGATTTTCACTGGTGAAATAGACTTTACAAACATCTGAAGTATCAAAATCATGACGATCAAATAAGGTGTACTGGAAAACAGATTCTTTAAAAAACGCTTTTTGCTCAGGGCTTTCTCTATTAATAAACCAATCATCACCACCATAATAATTGGTCACAATATCAGGATGCTCAAATTCCATTAAACACAGTTCATGTGCAATATCAGCATCAACATTATGCTTAAAAATTAACTCGCCAGAGGTATTGTGTACACGAGCGCCATTAGAAGTGATCATATAAGCATTAATGCCTAAGCCATCTCTTATTTGAGCAACATCAATATGATGGCGACCTGTTGCAAACACAAAATGAACATCTTGTGTTTCCACCAGCTGCTTTAAAGTTTCCTTAGTGAAAGACGTTAAATCATGATTAGGGGATAAAAGCGTACCGTCCAAATCAGAAGCAACAACAGGATATTTCATAAATAATTCCTAACTAATACTTCGCAAAAAAATCACAAATTGCATTTAGAGCCATTGCTCTTAGTGCATCCACTTCAAACAGGATTTCGTGGTGTGCCCCTTCAATAATGAGAGGTAATTTTTCTTCTCTTCCTGTTTGCGCTTTTTGCCTATTTTGACAAAAAGCTTGTAGCTCTCGGTTGCTGACCACTTTTTCTTCACTGGCTTCTAGCAGTATTAGTGGTACATCAATATCTCCCGCTTTTTCAATTAATTCATTGCCTATTGAAAAACTTTCTCGTAACCAATGGTAAGTTGGCCCACCAAGACGTAATTCAGGATAATCAGCGTAATAGCGCAAATAGCGGCGATAACGCTCCTGACTATGTGTCAGCACATTAATAAGGTAAGGCAAAGGCTGCCATTTTCCTGTTGAGACAGCATAATCATTTCGCACACTTTGCCGTGATTCTGCTCTTTCAACAATAAAACCTGCAAGCCAACGAGGCATCGGTAAGTTAATCCCAAACATCGGCGCGCAAAGTGCTGCTGCATCAAAGGTTATTTTATCGCGCAATAAATATCCACTAAGAATAGCGCCGCCCATAGAGTGCGCTAATGCATAGCATTTGGGATAATGCCGATAACGCACTTCAAGCTCAATAAACTTGGCAAAATCGTCAATATAATCCGTAAATTTTTCAACATGACCTTTTTGCGGATCACTGAGCATACGCCCTGACCGCCCTTGTCCGCGATGGTCAATAATAAAGACATCGAAGCCAAGATGATAGAAGTCATAAGCGACTTCTGGATATTTAACGTAGCTTTCGCTACGGCCAGGTGAGATGACAATGGCTTTATGGTGACGAGAATTAATAAAACGCACATAGCGGATAGGAATATCATCAACACCTAAAAATTCATCTTCTTCGCGTAATTGCCAAAAGTCTAAAAGTGGCCCATTCGTAAATGCAGAAAATTGTGTCTCGCGATTTAGCCAGCTCTCTTTTAGCCTTTTAGGTGTCATGCGATTTAACCTCTCATCATTCATAGCCTTCAATATGATCTTGGATTAAAGCCATGAAAGCTTCTCCAAAACGTTCGAGCTTTTTCTCCCCAACACCATTAATTAATAATAATTCTGATGATGATGTTGGACAGTGCTCTGCCATTTCAATGAGTGTCGCATCATTAAAAACAACAAAGGGTGGAATATTATCTTCATCTGCAATGGATTT
The DNA here is from genome assembly GCF_000314895.2 of Providencia sneebia DSM 19967. Taxonomy (GTDB): domain Bacteria; phylum Pseudomonadota; class Gammaproteobacteria; order Enterobacterales; family Enterobacteriaceae; genus Providencia; species Providencia sneebia. The sequence goes on from NZ_CM001773.1 coordinate 139,478, forward strand.
TCGCAGCTTCCGTAATTTAGCAAAGAGCTTCTTATCATAATTGCCATGATAAATTTTGTTTTGTTGATTACGGCTTTTTGTGACTAAAACACGAGGAACAGCAAGTTGGAGTGACGTCTCACCACGTAAAACAGGCCTTGCCGCTTCTGTTAATTGTAATGCTGAAAAATGCGTAATATTTTGAACAATCATGCCTAAATGAATTAATTGCCGCAACACACTGACCCAATGTTCATTGGAATGCTCTTTACCAATACCATAAACGGGAAGTTTGTCGTGCCCTAGATCGCGTATTCTTTGGTTATTAGCGCCGCGTAGTACTTCAACAATATAACCTATACCAAATCGCTGCCCGACTCGGTAAATACATGACAATGCTTTTTGCGCATCAACTAATCCATCATATTGTTTAGGTGGATCTAAACAAATATCACAGTTACCACAAGGCGTTTGTCGGTTTTCACCAAAATAATTGAGTAAGACTAAACGACGGCATGTTTGCGCCTCAGCAAACGCTGCAATGGCATTTAATTTATGCCGTTCAATATCCTGATGCATGCCAGCCGGTTTTTCTTCAAGACAACGGCGTAGCCATGCCATATCAGCCGGATCATAAAATAGAATGGCTTCGGCTTCGACACCATCTCGTCCTGCACGTCCGGTTTCTTGGTAATAAGCTTCGATATTTCGCGGTATATCAAAATGGGCAACAAAACGGACATTCGATTTATTAATGCCCATACCAAATGCCACAGTTGCAACAACAATTTGAATATTGTCTTTCAAAAAGGCATCTTGTACCCATTCACGCTGCTGATTATCTAAGCCTGCATGATAAGCTTCCACCGTCAGCCCGCGTTTTTTCAAACGTTCTGCCGTTTCTTCCACTTTATTGCGACTATTACAATAAACAATTCCGGCTTTACCTTTTTGCGCTTTGATAAAGAACCATAATTGATCTAATGGCTTATATTTTTCTACCAAGGTATAACGAATATTTGGTCTATCAAAGCTGCTGATTTGTATTAGTGGATCTTGTAAATCTAGACGGCGAATAATATCCGCGCGTGTGGTTTCATCTGCTGTTGCCGTTAATGCCATAACTGGCACATCTGGAAAGTGCTGTCTTAACTGACCCATACCGCGATATTCGGGGCGAAAATCATGTCCCCATTGCGAAATACAATGCGCTTCATCGACAGCAAATAGTGCAACATTCCAGTTAGACAAATGGCTGAGAAAATAGTCAGTGAGCAGCCTTTCGGGTGCGACATACAGCAATTTTATCTTACCTTGAGAACACGCATCCATCACTTCGCGTTGTTCAAGTGCTGTTTGTGATGAATTCAAACATGCCGCATTCACACCATGAAGTTGCAGCTGATCGACCTGATCTTTCATCAGTGAAATAAGAGGAGAAACAACCAATGTGATCCCATCTTTAACTAAAGCTGGCACCTGATAACAAAGAGATTTTCCACCCCCAGTCGGCATCAAGACCAAACAATCGCGATTATCAAGAATAGCGCGAATAACCGCTTCTTGACCGGGACGAAAAGATTGATAGCCAAAGGTACTGTTTAAAATACTTTCGGCGAGTGATAATTGGGAGATCACTTCAGCGGTCGACACATGAATCCTCAAGTTACAAACTGATGGCGGCTCAAATGCGCCGCTAATATTGGGTCAAAAGTGCTAGGTACCTTCCAACTCAGCCTAAATGACAAGTAATCTAGAAAGTGAATGTATGCTAGCAAATAAGTTCTGATGACTAAAGCATATCGTTCAACATCACACCAATACCAAACCGAGTTTGTCGATAATCATAATCAATCATTGATTCGCCATAGCCACTAAATAATTGGGTATATAATCTAACATGCTTAGTAATTGGATAGCTCCAGCCTAATTCCGCAGCGCCATAGCCACTATTCCAATTATATCGAGCCGTTGTAGAGATAACGCTATCACCTAATGCATAACCGACTTTTAAACGGTAGTAGCCCATATATTTCGTGATATTCCGGTTGTCATCGCTGCTGGCGCTTTCATGAATACGATACCAAGGTTTCAAATCCACTTGCCAATTTCCATTTTGCGCCATTGCACGCGCATAAATGCGGTTCCAGCTACGTGAGGTTGGGTCAGAACGTCCATTTGATTCATGGTTAAAACCCGTTTCAATATCACGTAATGTCCAGCCAGCAAATTGGTAATCTGTCGCCCAACCTATAAATACCTGAGGTTCATAATTTGTTTCACGAAACGGGGCTGACTCTTTTTTATTACTTAATTGCCACCATGAACGCTGAGTATAAGACGCGGCTAAGAGTGAATTATCACCTGCAATTCCTCGCCATAATGGGAAAGCAAGACTAAGTTGAAATTTGACTTCGTCACGCAGTGCGTCTTTACCCCAATCATAGCTTTTAATCGCCTCTTTATTGATAGACGAACTATAAGTATAAATAATGTAGTTTGATTCATAAGGATAAAGTACAAAAGGATTATCATAGTTTTGTAATAAACCCGAAATAATACTGCCTCGAACTGGCTTTATATCTTTTACATCAGACTCTGTTGATGTATCTAGGTTCGTTTCTGCAAAAATCGAAATAGACCAAAAACAAAGCACTACACTGAGTAGTGTATTAAGAGCGCGCATTCTGTTATTCCTATTTTGAATATATCCAACTATTGTGTCTTATTTTACACATAAAATCCGATAGCTGCTGAAAGATTATTCATTCGTTTGTTAGAGACAAAAATAATACATAATGATAGCTTATCATTTACTTATTAAAAAAAGGATGTGCAAGATGAATGAACATACTTATTCTTTTGAAGAAGCAAGTAAATTTATGAGCGATGCATTTATCTATAAAATGCCATTTAATCATCTTTTAGGAATCGAGCTTGCTCATATAAGTGATGATTTTGTCCAGCTTACACTGCGTAATCGTCCTGAACTTATTGGTAATTTTACTCAAAACATTCTTCATGGTGGCGCAATTGCATCAATATTAGATGTAGCAGGAGGAATGGTTTGTATTAACCGTTTATTACAACGAATTACATCACTCACACGCGAAAATATTATTAATAGAATGTCTAAAATGGGCACCATTGATCTACGTGTAGATTATTTACGCCCAGGCAGAGGAGAAATATTTACCGCCAGTGCGAGCATATTGCGTGATGGTAATAAAATTGCGGTCACTCGCAGTGAATTACATAATGAGCTTAATCAACATATTGCAACAGCGACAGCAACTTATCTTATTGGATAAAAGCATAACATAAAAAAATAGTTGCCATGTGAACTAATTACTTGTAAAAAAACGCGAGCAATGTCACATTAGCTGAGTCATAAATCGAACCGGTTTTTTCTCCGGTCAACTATCTCAACCAACTGTTTTTTAGCTTTTAATCCATATATTCAGAGCCAATCATGAGCCAGCAAAATACAATCAAGGGCGTTTTATGTGCCTTGGGCGCCTATTTGATTTGGGGTATCGCGCCTATTTATTTTAAAACCATCAAAGAGGTGCCAGCAGAAGAGATCCTGACTCATCGTATTATTTGGTCATTTTTCTTTATGCTTATTCTATTAACGGTAACACGACACTGGAGCTATATGCGCCAAGTGTTAAAACAACCCAAAAAAATACTAATATTAGGTGTTACTGCAATTACCATCGCCTGTAACTGGTTAATTTATATTTGGGCCGTTAATAATGGATATATGCTACAAGCAAGTTTAGGTTATTTTATTAACCCGCTTGTTAACGTGCTATTTGGGATGCTATTTCTACAAGAGCGCTTTCGCCGTATGCAATGGGTTGCCGTTGCTCTCGCTTTAACAGGTGTGCTCATTCAGCTTTGGCAATTTGGTTCAGTTCCAGTGATTGGATTAAGTTTAGCGGTAACTTTTGCAACTTACGGTCTATTACGTAAAAAACTGGGGGTTGATGCGCAAATTGGTATGACTTTCGAAACTATGTGGCTACTTCCTGTAGGGGCGATCTTCTTACTCTTTTTTGCAGATAGTCCGACAAGCAATATGGCGATGAATGATTGGCATTTGAATATCTTATTAATTCTTGCTGGTGTCATCACAACCATTCCATTATTACTTTTTACGGAAGCAGCGAATCATCTACGTTTATCAACATTAGGCTTTTTCCAATATTTAGGGCCAACAATCATGTTCCTACTTGCTGTATTTGTTTATGGTGAACAAATAACAGCAGAGCTATTGGTAACCTTTGGATTTATTTGGGTTGCATTAATTTTATTTACGTTGGATGCTCTTTATACACAGCGTAGGCTAAGAAAATAAATTTATTAACGCCATTTAGTCTATAATACAAAAACACTGATGCCTAATCGTCATAATGATGATTAGCTCAGTGTTTCATTTTATGGAACTTTAAATATTAATTTATTTTAAGAATAGAATTCAATGAGTACTTCGTAAATTAAAAAGTCCAGCTTATAAATTAAATTTATTCTGGATAGTGCTATTATTAATAATCATTATTTTTATTAATTCATAAAACAAAAACCCGCATAAATACATATTTAATATATTAAAATCATAAAGTTAAGGGAAATTAAAACTAATTCCTCTGTTTCAAATGTCGACAATAACTTATCTTATCTAAAATGCTATTTTTCTTTATTTATATTTAATAATAACCAATTGAAATTTAATACATATATTTTACAAATACATATTGTAATTAAATCGTAAAATACAATAACAATATAAAATATATCGAATATAGAAATAAATTATTGCGCAAACGAAACATCATCACTATATTGTACGCCCCTGTATTCACCCCAGCGGATGGTGATGGTCCGATTCATCACTGACGTTTCATTAAAGTGCGCACGATGACATGTGATTTCATGTCCTGGTGCGAGGTTTTCTGAAATTGGATGCAAGGTTGTTTTAAAAATGAAATGTAAGACCGACTCCAAATAATTTAAGTTGCTTTAAGCAGCCAAATAAATGATTTGGAACGTATCAAGATATGTAGGGCTATAACTTTAGTTATAAAACTGCATTTTAGGTTCGCTCCGCCTGTGTATTCAGAAAGAGTTGATGGTTGTTAAGGGCTTTTGGGAAGGGCTTAGAAATGCAACAAAATACCGTTCAAATGAAACGTGTACTGACCACACCTGCCTTAGTCTTTTTCGGGTTGGCATACATGGTACCACTCGGAATTTTCACCACCTATGGTCAAGTGACCGTATTAAGCGAAGGCCATTTGCCGCTCGCTTATCTGATTACATTGGCTGCTGTATTATTTACCGCCATGAGTTATTGCCGTATGACAAGTGCACTTCCGCTTGCAGGATCTGCCTATTCTTATGTGCAAAAAACTTTTGGGGGCACGCTTGGTTTCTTAGTCGGCTGGGCACAGCTACTGGATTACCTATTTCTACCTATTATCAATTACATTGCTATTGGGATCTTCGTCCATGAAGCTTTCTCTCAAATCCCTGCATTAGCGGGTATTCCAATGTATGCGATTATTTGTACAACTATTGCGATTGTTAGCCTGATGAATGTTCTGGGAATTAAATTAGTTTCCTCAATGAACATGCTAATTATTGCGATGCAAATTGTGTTTATCGCCGTATTTTTATACCTCAGCTTCGCGACACAATTTGTTTTTGATGTGGAAGCACTGTTAAAGCCAATTACATTAGCATCTGACCAAGTTCCCGGATTATTTGCTGGGGCTGCTGTGCTATGTTTAGCTTTCTTGGGCTTTGATGCAATTTCAACAATGGCAGAAGAGACTAAAGATGCTCGTCGAGCATTACCAAAAGCTATCATTTATACCGTATTTATTGCGGGTACGCTTTTTGTCATTATCTCTTACACTGCACATATTGTTTACCCTATGTGGCACGACTTTATCCCTAACACGGATACCGCTAGCTTGGCAGTAATGAAAAAAGTTGGTGGCTCAATGATGGCATCAAGCTTTATTACAGCCTATGTCATTGGTGTATTTGCTTCTGCAATGACATCTCAAGCCAGTATTGTACGAATTTTCTATGCAATGGGCCGTGATGGCGTGTTACCTCGCTCAATCTTTGCCCATTTACATCCACGATTGAACACACCAGTCTATTCAATCTTATTTGTTGCTATCGCTTCACTTTTGTCCTTAGTTTTATCATTAAGTATGGTTGCATCAATGATAAGTTTCGGGGCATTAATTGCTTTCACTTTCGTGAATTTATCCGTTATTAAGCATTTTTATATTGATAACAAAGAAGCCACTAGCAAGAAAAAATTAATCACTTGCCTGATTATGCCATCAATTGGTGTCATACTGACGCTATGGCTTTGGACAAGTTTAGATAAAGAAGCTTTCACTGTTGGCTTATGCTGGCTAGCGGCGGGTGCACTCTATCTCACATTATTGACCCAAGGTTTTAAACGTCGTCCACCTGCGATTTCAGACGATGAAACCAATATGATCATTAACTAAAAATAGATTAATTAGAAATGAATAATAAAGTTGCTGATGTCATTTATTTCAATGGCTATATCTACACCGCTGATGAACACAATAGCGTTGTCGATGCTATTGCAGTACAAGATGGCTATATTATTGCCAGTGGTACTTCTGATGAATTACACCAATATGTTGGGCCAGAAACTGAAAGTATCGATTTAGAAGGTAGAATGATGATGCCGGGCATCATTGATGGCCATATGCATCCATTTTGGGGTGGCATTCAACTATTTGGTTGTCATCTCAACTATGAATCATTAACGATTGAGCAAATTCTTCAACGCGTCCAAGATCATTTAGATAAAGACCCACGCACCGGAGAAAATGATTGGCTTAAAGTAACAGCTTGGTTGCGTCAAGGCATGTTGCCAGCTGGTGTGGATATGTATCGCGAAGATATGGATAAATTGAAGACCAATCGCCCTGTGGTTCTGTTTTCAAATGATTGCCATACTTTGTTAGCCAATAGCCGCGCATTAGAACTTTTTGGCATCACCAAAGAAACGCCTGAGCCACCTGATGGTAAAATTGGCAAACATGCTAATGGCGAATTAAATGGGATCTTAGAAGATGCGCCCGCAATGCGTGCAGCGGATAGCATTCCATCAATTCGTGATGAGCAAGCCATTGAAGTTGCTGAACTCGTTCAAAAAGTCTTGAACCAGCAAGGTGTGACAACGGTGATGGATGCCCGTGTTTCGGAGCAACAATTAACTGCGTTTGCTGATTTACAAAAACGTGGTGATTTGACTATTCGCTTCCAAGCAGCGCGTGAAATCACACCGGATGAAACACCCAATGTGGCTGCTGTTGCTGCTGCTGTTGATAAAGCGGTTGCCTTTGCAAAAAACTGGCACCAAGCAGATTGGACGCCAGCACCTGGCATTGGTTTACATACTATCAAAATGTTTGTTGATGGTGTGATGCAATATCCAACAATGACGGCTTCACTTTTGCAACCATATCGAATCAATCAAGGTACAGATAATGCACCAAATTGGGTAGAGACTGATAATTACGGCGATCTCTACTTTACCGCTGAAATCCTTGATGAGCTGATGGAAAAAATTGCAGCAGCAGGTTATGACCCGCATTTGCATACCGTTGGTGAAGGCGCTGTTTCGATTGTGCTAGATGCTATTGAAAAAATGCGTGTAACACACCCAGAAAAAGATATTCGCCCGGGGCTTGCGCATAATGAATTGGTACACCCAAAAGATTATGAGCGATTTGCTCGATTAAAAACAATCGCTTGTTTATCTTTCCAATGGGCTGCACCAACACCAGAACTTGCTGACTTTGAAAAAAATATGTTAGGCGAGGAGCGTTTTGCTAACTTAGAACCTATTGCTAAATTTATTGATGCTGGTGCTGTCGTTGCCTTTGGTAGTGACTGGCCAATTGATGATTTTGACGAATGGTATGACTTAAAAGTTGCAGCAACGCGCCGTGGCCGTAATATCAACGGGAAATTAGCACCTCGTTTAGATAATGACCGCGATCTAACGGTAACGGAAGTTCTTCGTTCAGCAACGATTGATTCCGCATTTGCTCAACACCGTGAAGAGGTTATTGGCTCACTCGAAGTAGGTAAATTTGCTGACATGATTGTGCTTGATCGCAATGTGTTTGAGATCCCTGCTGATGACATTGAGAATGTGAAAGTGCTGCGTACCATTATTGGCGGCAAAACAGTTCATATTGCTTAAACCTATCTCTATTCGAGCCATAGCCCATTGTGTTATGGCTCGAAATATCAATTCGCTGCATTAAATCCCATTTAAATAAATAGCTTGCAATGGTTAGGTTGCCCCGCTATCATTTGCACGTTTTTTATTCCACTCAAATCCAGCAAGGAGGTACATCATGACAATAACTAATCAAACTCTTTGCGGGCGCACTCAGAAATAGTCTAGCTATCTCTCCAATTTCAGCCCGCTAAATCACCTTATTTTTCCATTAAAATGAGTTAATGACTTATGGGCAATTCTATTCGTCCTGTCAGCGAAAACGTCAGTTATATCGCGACAGACAACACATGGATTGAAAGTAAAGCAATCCAACAATTACAAACAACTGCAAACTTACCGAATATGGTGTCTGTTGTGGGCATGCCAGATTTACATCCTGGTAGAGGGTATCCAATTGGTGCTGCCTTTTTCTCTACACAACATTTTTACCCCGCACTTGTGGGTAATGATATTGGCTGTGGTATGAGCTTATTTCAAACAGATATTAATGTAAGAAAGTTAAGCTTAGATAAATTTGAAAAACAGCTCCTAACGTTATCAGATATAGCATCCTATGAATGGCTTAATGAATATGTTCCTGAAAATATGCAGGAGCATGAATTTGTCACTTCATTAAGTTCTATCGGCGGTGGCAATCACTTTGCTGAATTTCAATCCATTGATAAAATTATTGATAATGAGCTTTTCAGCAAAAGTGGTTTAGATAAAAAAAATGCACTTTTGCTCGTTCATAGTGGTTCCCGTGGGTTAGGACAATCCATATTACAACGACATATTGAACAACATGGTCATAATGGCCTTGATTCAAATTCACTAGATGCGATGTCTTATCTAAATGCTCATCAAGACGCCTTGCACTTTGCAGAGCTAAATCGTCAACTGATTAGCCTGCGGATGTTGCAACATGTTCATGCACTAGGTGAAATGAAACTTGATATTAACCATAACCTTGTCGAAGCTTATACTTTCAAAGGTATTGATGGTTGGTTACATCGCAAAGGTGCAACACCTGCTGATAGAGGAATGGTTATTATTCCAGGGTCGCGTGGTGACTACAGCTATTTAGTTGCCCCACAAGCAAGCGATAAAAGTTTACATTCACTTGCTCATGGTGCCGGAAGGAAATGGATGAGAACAGAATGTAAAGGACGGCTTTCTCATCGATACACACCATTACAGCTAGCGCGTACCAACTTGGGAAGTCGGGTCATTTGTGCAAACAAACAATTAATTTATGAAGAAGCGCCTCAATCTTATAAATCAATTGAAACCGTTATCGAAAGTATGAAGAATGCCGAACTTATCAACGTTATTGCGCGTTTGAAGCCAATTCTAACCTATAAAACAAGTGGGGAATTTGCTTAATGTTATTACAATTTTCTTCTGCGCAAGGCCCTGAAGAGTGCTGTATTGCTGTCAAAAAAGCACTTGCTCACTTTCTTGATGAGGCTAAGAAACATGATGTCACTATTGATTTACTTGAATCAGTTCCTTCGACACATGGTTTAAAATCAGCGTTAATTTCGCTTGAAGGTGCACAAGCTGATATTCTCGCTCGAGCTTGGTCAGGCACTTTACAGTGGCAGTCTCAAAGCCCAATTAGACCTCAACATAAACGCAAAAATTGGTTTTTAAGTGTTACACATTTTACTCCTAACGAGACACCAGAAGACAATGAGATTAAGTTTGAATTTATAAAATCTCAAGGACCTGGTGGACAACATGTAAACAAAACATGTTCAGCAGTTAGAGCAACACATGTTGCGACGGGTATTAGTGTCAAAGTACAGTCAGAGCGAAGTCAGCATGCGAATAAAAAACTCGCTAAACAGCTTATTTTTTGGCATTTAAATGAATATCAAATGCAGCAAGCTCATGCTTTAGATAAACAACTGCACAATGCCCACAATCAAATTGAGCGTGGTAACGCAATAAAAATTTTCTCAGGAAAGGAATTTAAACGGATAGTTTGATATGAAACAGCCCACCTCCGTGAGGAGGTGGCATACGGAAAAAACGTTAAAGGATTTTTTCAGTTAAAAACCAACCAGCAAGGCTTTCACGTTTTTGTTGGGTAGGTAATACCTCATGAGGAAACTCTTCGGACATAAAAACAATCATTCGCCCTGCTACTGGCTCTAGCTGAAATAATTGATTGTCCTGTTGGTCATAGACAACTAATTCACCACCATCCCCCGCTTTCCAATCCTCATTCATATAAACGACCGTGGTCACTTTACGTTTCCCCAAGCCTTGAAAATTATCAATATGCTTTTTATAAAATGCACCATTGGGATAACGGCAAAAATGCGTCTCAAAATCGCGCAACCCCATATAACATTGGCAATTTAATTCTTGGCGAATCGACTCCATTTTTTCTAGATAATCCACAATAGGTTTCCCCATTTCAGACTCTAACCAAATAGTTTGATCGCCACGAATTGCCTTATTACCTTGCAGTGTATCCTGATGACCAATTCGTGCATCTTGCAATGTATCAGGGATACAATTTTTAATTGCCTGCATTTCTGACGAGGTCAGAAAATCGTCCCACACATACCAACCTTGTGTGGAAAGTGAATCAATAAATTTATTTAATGACATGATTAATACTAGAAAGGTGACTCGGTATAATTTTATACGATGAAATGTAGAAAAGTGAAAATTAAAAACTTAAATCTTGAGGATTAAACTATCATATCAAAAGATATTCTTGTCGAGAGATAAACAAAAAATCAAATAATTACATTTAGAATAATATTAATTTTATTATTTATGTCAGATATTATCATTTAAGGGCTATTTCCTTGCCTTTAAATCAAATTAAGATGCATTCAAAATAAAAAAACTCCAGTAATTAATTGATTTAATTACCAGAGTCTAATTCGTATATTGGCAGACTTACTTAAAAATCGTTAACAATAAAATTTAGATATTTTCTAATCGTGCATAAGCAGCAACTAACCACTTAATACCTTGACCTTGAAACGCAATTTGCAGACGACAATGCTCTCCATTGCCTTCTAAATTAATAATCGTGCCTTCACCAAATTTAGGATGAAGTACACGTTGCCCTAATGCATAACCTGAATCATTCTGGCTAACTGGCGTACCAAGGCGCTGATGATTTACTGGCCGTGAAACAGTTGCCCGTAAACGAACCTCTTCAACACATTCAATGGGTAATTCAGCAATAAAGCGCGAAGGTCGATGGTAAACTTCTTTACCATATAAACGGCGATTTTCTGCATAAGTGATCGTTAGCTTTTGCATTGCACGGGTGATCCCAACATAAGCTAAACGACGCTCCTCTTCTAAACGACCGCTTTCATCCAGCGACATCTGGCTTGGAAACATCCCTTCTTCCATTCCCACAATAAATACAATTGGGAACTCAAGACCTTTTGCCGAATGTAACGTCATCAATTGAACAGCATCACGACTTGCATCAGCCTGCCCTTCACCGGATTCGAGTGCCGCATGAGATAAAAATGCCTGTAGTGGCATTAAATCTTGATCTTCATCTTGATAACTAAAATCACGCGTTGCATTAACCAACTCTTCTAAGTTTTCAATACGAGCTTGGGCTTTTTCGCCTTTTTCCTGCTCATACATTGCACGTAAGCCAGAATTATTGATAACACGGTCAGCCTGTACATGTAACGGCATTTCTTGGGTTTCTTTTGCTAAGGCGTCCACCAGCTCTAAAAAACGCTCAATTGCTGCCGCAGCACGCCCACCAAGGACTTGCTCACGAAGTAAGTACTCACAACTTTCCCATAATGTTAATTTTTGATCACGTGCCGTTTGACGAACTGTATCTAAGGTTCTGTCACCAATACCGCGTGTTGGCGTATTGACCACGCGCTCAAAAGAGGCATCATCATTGCGATTTGCAATCAATCTTAAGTAAGAAAGCGCATCTTTGATCTCTTGCCGTTCAAAGAAGCGTTGGCCGCCATAAATACGATATGGAGTAGCACTTTGAATAAGGGCTTCTTCAAGCACACGAGATTGAGCATTACTGCGATATAAAATGGCACAATCTTGTAAAGCGCCACCATTTTCATTCCACTGTCTGATCCTGCCGACGACATAACGCGCTTCATCTAATTCATTAAATGCACAATATAAAGAAATCGGTTCGCCATCACCATCTTCTGTCCACAGATTTTTCCCTAATCTATCACTATTATTCGCAATTAAGGTATTTGCCGCTTTTAAGATATTATTTGTTGAGCGATAGTTTTGTTCGAGGCGAATAGTTTCCGCACCCGGAAAATCATTGAGAAAACGCTGAATATTTTCAACTTGAGCACCGCGCCAACCATAAATTGATTGGTCATCATCGCCCACAATCATCACTTTTCCTGTATCACCCGCTAATACGCGGATCCATGCATATTGGATGCTGTTAGTATCTTGGAACTCATCCACAAGAATATTGGTAAAACGCTCACGGTAGTGCTGTAACACATGGGGCTTATTCAGCCACAATTCATGAGCGCGTAAGAGTAATTCAGCAAAATCAACTAAACCTGCGCGGTCACAGGCTTCTTGATAAGCTTGATACACTTTTAGCCACGTTGCTTCAACAGGATTACCATAGCATTCGATATGCTGAGGACGTAAGCCTTCATCTTTTTTGCCGTTGATGTACCACATTCCTTGACGCGGAGGCCACTGCTTTTCATCAAGGTTCATCGCTTTTAATAAGCGACGGATCAAACGATACTGATCATCACTATCAATAATTTGAAAATCTTGTGGTAACCCAGCATCCATGTAATGTTGGCGTAATAGCCGATGCGCTAATCCATGGAATGTGCCTATCCACATACCACCTTCACTGGAACCAATCAATTGATTGATACGATGGCGCATTTCTGCTGCGGCTTTGTTGGTAAAAGTCACTGCCATTATAGAAAATGGTGACGCGTGTTCAACTGACATCAACCATGCAATTCTATGCACTAACACGCGAGTTTTACCACTTCCCGCACCTGCTAGAACTAATAAGTTAGTACGCGGAGCAGCAACGGCTTCACGCTGTTTATCATTAAGACCTTCGAGCAGATAAGAGACGTCCATAGTTACCATCAAAGCAGAGCAGTATTCAAGGCATACCTGAACACTGTATTTTTATACAGAAAATAATTATACCAGCGACAAAAGAGAATCCAACTGGGAAATTTCGACATGTGGCAACAAACGGACATCTTTTTCATCCATCAACGTTCTGTTGCCTGTATTAATCCAGCAAGCTTGCATGCCACTGCGAATAGCGCCTTCCACATCAGTAATTAAGTTATCACCAACATGCAAAATAGCTTGCGGTTCAAGGTTAAGCTTTTGTGCCGCTAACCGATACATATCACAATAAGGTTTTGAGCGCCCATCAGGACCCGCTTTTAATACAAATTGAAAATATTGTCCTAAACCACAGGCATCAGGTTCCGCATTACCATTAGTAATCGCAACTAACGGCATTTTTTCCACAAGTTTAGCAAGTGTTTCATGTGTAGAAGCCGGTACATCTATTTGATTTCGCCAATACGCAAAGTTCGCCATCACATCATCTGCGCTTTTTTGCGCCTCTTCACGATGATAACCATAATGACAAAACATCATTTTTGCTGCCAACCAGCGCCAACGAGTGACATCATGGCAAATATTGGGTTCTTGCTCTGCAACCATTTGACGAAAGGCTGACAAATTTTCATCAGTAAAATGGCTGAATTTAGGATCATATTCTCGGACAAAACGTAATACTTCCTCTTCCGTTTTATCAATGACGGGATGGTTGTTATATAAAGTATCATCCAAGTCAAACGTAATGGCTTTAATTGGTGATAACGGGCGATAAAAATGCATTAAGATTTCTCCCTTTTCGCTCGGGGATGAGCCACATCATAAACATTTGCAAGATGTTGAAAATCAAGGTGGGTATAGATTTGAGTGGTTGATAAATTTGCATGGCCGAGCAGCTCTTGTACACCACGTAAGTTACCGCTTGATTCAAGAATATGTGTTGCAAATGAGTGGCGTAATTTGTGTGGGTTGATGTGGCTATTCACGCCTTGTTTTATACCCCATTGTTCAAAACGTTTTTGTACATTACGGTTAGAAATGCGTTTACCACTTTGGGTTGAAATAAATACAGCACCATCTTCTGGCTCATATAACTCACGCATATCCAACCAACGTTTTAACCAAGTGACCGCGGTTTTACCCAATGGGATTTTGCGCTCTTTACTGCCTTTACCCATCACTCTGACTTCACCCATTGCGAGATCTAAATGACGGACATCTAACCCAACTAATTCTGATAAACGTAAGCCTGCACCATACATCACTTCTAACATTGTTCTGTCACGAACAACTAATGGATCGCCACTATCCATATTTAATAATTGTGAAACTTCATCAACGTCCATATTTTTTGGTAGACGCTTTTTGGCTTTTGGGGCACGAACTGATTTCACTGGATTCGCAGGTAATTCACCCTGCTGTACCATCCAATCACAAAAACTTCTTAGTGAAGACAAACGTAGCGCCATACTCGCCGCTTGTAAACCTGTACGACGGCTTTTTGCCGCAATATTACGCGCTTTGATAATATCAAATTGCTGCCATTCACTGACGTTTAAGTCAGTTAGCATGTCAACAACCGTTGTCAATTGCCGCCGATAATTCGTTACCGTGACGGGGCTGAGCCTACGTTCAACTTGTAAATAACGTAGAAAAGCGTCGACTTGGATCATCAGCGCTTGTGGCTCAGAAGTTATAGGCGTTCTATACATCGGCATAATAGCTCCGGTATCATTTGAGCGACCTTTTCGAGCATGACTGATCCCATTCCTTGCTGATAATGGTCGCGGTCACGACTGGTAAAAATCACCATACCAGATTCACCATGGTGACCAAATAGCGTTATTGCTACAGAGCCAACATTCGTCGCTTCAGGTAACAGCAGTTGTAATTCTTGGCCATTTAAATGACCTAAATAATAAGATTTATCACCAAAACGTTGGATCCGCATGAATTCAAACGCAGAACGCGAAATCACCAGCTGCTGCGCATTTAATGGGGCTGACACTCGCCAACAATCGCTAAATAGCCGTACGGAGCCACTTGATAGGCCAAGTTTTTTTGACCAACGGTTCAAGCGAAGCAACATATCTTGCAAGCTGTCTGCGTTTGACAGTTCAATGACTAAATAGAGCAATTCATCAAATAATTGACCATTTTCATGGGCTTGTTCAACCATGAAACGGATATCTTGTTCAAGTTGCTTGATTTTTAAACGTTGGCGATTCATCACCAATTCAGGAAGCGAAATCGCTCCCTGTATGGCATGTGGGATCGGAATGTGTTCAACAAGGGAAGCATTGCGGATAAAAAAGTCTGGTCTTCCCTGTAAGTATTTCACCACTTGACGTTCATCGAGCTGATAAACATCATCTAGTGCTATCTCTGGCTTATCCATTCTTATCCTCTTGAACAATGAACAAAGATTAAAACTGGAGAACTCCATCATAAACATGACTTGCAGGGCCAGTCATATATAAAGGCGTGCCTGGACCTTCCCAACTAATATCCAGCGATCCACCGGGTAAATCAACTTTGACTCGACTTGCCAGTAAACCTTGTTGAATACCAATGGCAACCGCCGCACAAGCCCCGCTACCGCAAGCTTGGGTTTCACCCGCTCCTCGCTCATAAACGCGTAAACGGATATGATCCGCACTGACAATTTCCATAAAACCAATATTAGCACGCTCAGGAAAGCGTTCATGACTTTCAAGTGCTGGCCCTAATATTTCAACCTCAGCAGTTTGCACGCTTTCCACTTGGATAACACAATGTGGATTACCCATAGAAACTGCACCACATAACACTGTACGTTCTTGAACGCGAATAATATAGGTCTTTTCCGCTTTCACTGCTCTAAATGGGATTTTCTGCGGCTCAAATTCAGGTTCGCCCATATTCACACAGACGTCACCATTATCATTAATCGTCAAAACCATGCGACCCGCTTGGGTACTGACTTGAATTTTTTGTTTATTAGTTAGCCCTTTTAGGCGCACAAATCGTGCAAAGCAGCGCGCGCCATTGCCACATTGAGCAACTTCACTGCCGTCTGCATTAAAAATACGATAATGAAAATCTAGCTCAGGATCATAAGGGGCTTCAACTAATAATAGCTGATCAAAGCCAACCCCTGTATGTCTATCTGCAAGGCGGCTAATTAATTCGGGGGAAAAATAGACATTCTGAGTAACGCCATCCACCACCATGAAATCATTTCCTAAACCATGCATTTTAGAAAATTGCATATTCCGCTCCATATCAGCAAATTACTGTTGGGTTGATACTGGTGAGTGCACGGCATCCTTATCAGCTTTAGGCTCTACATCTGATGTCTTAGGTGATGTAGCCTGCTCTTCTGGTGGGAAATAAAGAGGACCTTTTAAACCACAGCCAGATAACGTAAACAAAATAATTAGTGCAGAGAGTCCAATTAAACTTTTTTTCATCATGTTTCGCCTGTAATACGAAGAGCTATCCCGAAAATAATTCAAGTTGCATATTGGTATCAAGTGACGCAATTCCTACGAACAGCCCATGAGCCACAATAAACGACGTGATCCGGTAAGCTAAGGCAGATAACAGCAAGCTTGAAATATAACAGGTATCAATATAGTGAACAGAATAGCAGGGCTACCCTTGCAAATCACTACTGTTCATGGCTTGTCGTGTAATTTTATTTTTGATGAGTTATTTTATGAAGGTGATGCCGATATTGATTGTGAAACAACGGCGGTATCATGACATTAAACTTTGAGAATGGCAGTAAAATCATTATCAGCAAGAAAGAGCCTTGCCACTCACTTTAGTTAGCCACTAAAGGAGGAAGCTATCATTATGATTATAAAAACAATAATGAGCTTTTTGGCTGTTCTGGTGAGTAATTGACTAATATGCTAGCTCAAACTATTGCCACACAACGTGGTGAACTTTTCTCTTTTGGTTAGCAAGAACAGGTTAAGAATAATGGGCATGCTGCTGCGGTGGTTGCTCAATAAGATTTGGGCTAACTAATTTATCTTCTGCAATATCAAACGGCCATGTTCCTTCAGAGAATGGAATAACCTGACTTTTACCCTGTTGTTTCACGATTTGATAAAACTGTGGCAAGTTAAAATTAATAAAGCTCGAACCGTAAGTAAAGCGGTCATGAGATGAAGAGTAAAAGCGGCTCACATCACGAACAAGTTCCTCTTTAGAACCTTCACAATGTGAATAGATTTCAACGCGATTTGCTTCATCTAAAACGTAAATGTTGAACCCAGTGTTATCGTCGGTATTTTCAAAGAAAAACTGCACAATACCTTCACTGGCATAACCATCAACTACCGCAGGTAACTGGTTATCTTCTTTAGTCGTGAGTTTTACTGGCCAGCCATGCAGTTTGTTATGTGAAATTGCACCATAAAACTCAATCGCATTCTCCAATTTTTGAACTGACACATTCAGTCGTTCAAAAAATAAGCCCCAAGTTTGCCCTGCAATGCGCAGAGCTTTAAAACGGCCAGGCTCATGGCGATTGCTCGATAAACGCAATTCAACACATTCTGAAACCAGTTGTTGGACTCGAGTACGGATCAATCCACGTAAATGCTTGCTATAGCAGAAAACCTCAACTGCATCTGGTGGCGCTGCATCTTGATGCATTTTCCCTAGAATCGTTTTTAGTGCTTCTAGCATGCATTGTTCGCCACTAAAATGAAGCGTACGCACCTCATTCCACGAATTACGGTACAGCAGATCGATACTGCTCACTAAGCAGCGCTGCTCTTCGCCAAAGCTAAAAACATCTAACTTTTTAAAGTCAAAATGGACAACTTGCTCTGAATAAATCTGAGTAAAATCTTGTTCTAAGTTGACAATTATGGCGAGGTGGCGAATTTCACAAGGACTATATAACGCTTTCGGGGTTGGTGCGGGTAATCTAATTGGGAAGTGACCTGAAACATCATGCATTAACTCAAGTAGTTTTTTCTCATCACATTGAGATTGACCATTGTACATATAGACTTGAGTACTTTCAGTTAACAGCCCATTAAAATATGCCCATGCCACCAGCTTATTTAAATAGCGGTTATATTCAAGCGGTTGATGACCAATAATGGCTTCAATATTAGGTGCTTGATTATAAAGATACCAACCACTGCGATTAGCGCGCCCAGCAGGCACATACACAAAAGTAAGATGTTGTTCACTTAAATCCGGTGAAATCTGCGGATTAACCAAAGTGACTTTACCCGGAAGTGCTTCAAAAGCTGCATATAATTTACGGGTCAATACCCCAATATCTTGTGGGCTAGCACTGACGCTTAAATTATTACGACGAGCAAAACGAATCAGGTTACGGTAACTTTGCATCATCGTATCAAGTAATTCATTATGAGCTTCGCGTACACGCTCTATTTTCCATTGATTTCTTGAATCCAAAATAGCTAAACGTTCAGCATCCCAGCCCCATGATTCCACAAGTTGAGAAAGTACATCCCGGCGCCAGCCAGAACAAGCCGTTCTATTTTGGTCATCTTCAGAGAGTTTTTCACATACTTTTAAGTAGAAGCAACGGCGGATTAAATCAAGGCGAGTCGTGTCATTAATTTCGACAAGGTAACGGGTAACGCGTTCTAACATTAAACAATAAGAATCAAGACCATAACAAACAATTTCTCCAGCTTGAAGATGGCGTTTAAATTCTAATGCGAGGAGTTTACCTTGCGGATAATCCCATGAATAGGATTCTAATAAGATACTTTTCAGAACTGCTTTATAAGGTGAATCAACACTTTTGTACAACTGCCACAAGCTCGCACCAAAGTATTCTGCGGCTGATAGCTCACCTAAACCACCAAGGTCAAGCCACTCATTTGGTGTTAATACACCTTGCGCATATAACCCCATAACATATTCATCATAATGAGATTCTTCATCAACCGGCACCATGTTCCATAGTAAGCGCTTACCTGCCATGCGAACAGCCGTGCGATAGAATTCATCAAGCAATAAAATATGCTGTGTTGAACCGCAATCTTCTCCGCCAATATGACCGCTAGCATGATGACGAAAACGATTTTCATCAATGAGAAAAACCGTCACATCAATACCAAGCGCTGAGGCCCATTGTTCTATTAATGTACATTTTTTCTGGAGTAAACCTTTTTCTTCATTATCAAGCCAAGAAGGATGACATACCCAAATATCAATATCTGAGCAGCGACTTTGCCCTATTGATGAAGTGCTTCCCATCGAGTAAATGCCAGTAATAGGTAACTCACCATTGGCTGGAACTTTGTGCGGAAGGTATTTTTCAAACTGAGTAAGCCAGCTTTGTTGTTCGCTATCAGGAATAAAAAAGCACACGCCGTGGGGAACGTTTCCTTCAATATATCCGGGGATCATTGGGTGATTATAATGAAACAATACAGGCAGCAGGCTGTAAACCTTACAGAAGGTTTCATCCATAGACGCAGTCGCGCGATCTAACCGAAGCTGATTTATTGCGTCTAGTCTTTGCTTTAAAGTTTCAATATAGAGATACAAGGGATACGCCTGACTGAATAGAAAAACAAATCTGGGATAAACCCAGTACCCAACAAAACACAATAGATATAAGTATCTTTTAAAAATTTTTCACTTAGATTGTCAGAAACGTGATCAATTTAACACCTTGGAGCAAAAGGGTAAAGTAGATCACATAATTTAATCTGTGTATTTTTGATACAGATTAAATTTCAACATATTGTATAAAAAGACTTTTTATTTTTTATACCCGATAAATACCCCTTGTTTATCAATGGTGTAATACGGTAAGTATTCATTTGCCCTGAAAATATCTTTTTTTGATGTTATAAATCAAATTCGCATCACGCCTGAGCTTGCTCGTTTCACCATAAAAGTGACCTCCATCGCGGAAAATACCCATTATCAACCGCACAATAAGCTAAAAATCATGATGAGTTTCCCGTGTTTTATTCATCCTAAATAGCCACTTTATATTCGCCAATAAGATGTAAATAAGTGGGGTTCTCTGGCTCTAACTGGAAAATGCACGACTAAAATGTTAAAACTAGGGATAATTATATGGTTAATTTGTGGCAAATTGTGCCTAAGAAAACAGAGAAATGACATCAACAGATATTGTCCGTATCGCGACACGTAAAAGCCCATTAGCTATGTGGCAAGCTAACTTTGTAAAAGCTAAATTAGAGCAATTACATCCTAATTTACAAGTCGAGCTCGTGCCAATGGTCACGAAAGGTGATGTTATTCTTGATACACCATTAGCTAAAGTAGGTGGCAAAGGGTTATTTGTCAAAGAGTTAGAACTTGCTCTATTAGAAAAAAGAGCGGATATTGCCGTTCATTCAATGAAAGATGTTCCGGTGGAGTTCCCTGAAGGTCTCGGATTAGTCACTATTTGCGAGCGTGAAGACCCGCGGGATGCTTTTGTTTCTAATCATTTTGATAGCATTGATGCACTTCCTGCCGGCAGTATCGTCGGTACATCTAGTTTACGCCGTCAGTGCCAGCTAAAAGCGTTACGCCCTGACCTTATCATTCGTGATCTACGCGGTAATGTGGGAACGCGCCTATCTAAACTGGATAATGGTGAATATGATGCCATTATTCTCGCTGCGGCAGGATTAAAACGCCTCGGATTAGAAGAACGCATCCGTGTCGCCTTGGAGCCGGAGCAATCCTTACCCGCGGTTGGGCAAGGTGCTGTTGGTATTGAATGTCGCTTAGATGATGAGCGCACTCGCCATCTTTTAGCAAAACTCAATGATGATGCCACTTCTCTATGTGTGCTTGCTGAGCGCGCAATGAATATGCGTTTGGAAGGTGGCTGCCAAGTTCCTATTGGCAGTTATGCCATTTGGCGTGATGGACAAATTTGGCTACGCGCCTTAGTGGGTTCACCTGACGGGAGTCAGGTAATTCGTGGTGAACGATGTTCTGATCCAGAAAATGCATATCAAGCAGGGATTTCTCTTGCCGAAGAACTGTTGGATAACGGTGCTCGTGAAATTCTTGAAAAAGTTTATAAAGGAAACATTTAAGGATGAAAGTGCTTGTTACTCGGCCTGAACCTGCTGGCATAGAGTTAGCTTCAATGCTCAATACAAGAGGTCATGAAGCTTACGCTTTACCGCTTATCAGCATTGAGCCGAGTGCAGAATTAACCTTGCTGAGCTCGAAACTGAATCAGCTTGATAAACATGATTTAGTGTTTCTTTTATCCAAAAATGCAGTCTGGTATGCAAATTTAGTCCTTCAACAAACAGGACGCAACTGGTCAGATAAGCTATTCTACTATGGTATAGGTCGTTCAACTGGCCGTTATTTTCAAGAAATGACAGGACTCCCAATCCGCTGGCCTGAGTGCGGCGAAACGAGTGAGGCATTACTTAGCCTTCCTGAATTACAATTTCTTGAAGGTAAACAAGCGCTTTTATTACGCGGTAATGGCGGAAGAGAACTTCTTGCTTCAACGTTGAGGTCAAGAGGTGCTCAAGTTGAATATTGTGAATGTTATTCAAGACACCCTGTTTTCTATGATAAAACAGAATTTAATCAACAGTGGATGAATATTAACATTACCGATATTGTGGTGACCAGTGGACAAATATTAACCCAATTAAACTCATTAATTGCTGAGAATACAAAAGAGTGGTGGTTTAGCCGCCGTTTAATGGTTGTCAGCAAACGAATTGCAGACCAAGCCCGCCAATATGGATGGCAAAGGGTCTGTGTGGCAAATAGCGCAGATAATAATGCTTTATTAGAAGCATTACTCTCAACCGACATGGGATGCTAATTTATGACGGAACACAATAAATCTACCGAGACGGTCAATAATGAAGCCGCGACAGGTTCACAAACCGAGCCAAAAACTCAGCCGTCTTCGGAACAAAAACGTTCTGGTCTTATCGGCAGTGTCATTGCTATCGCGGTGATCATCGCTATTGGTGGTGGTATCTATTATTTCACTCAACAAAATAATGCAAAACTCGTCAATGAAAACAACGAATTAAAGCAACAAATGAGTGAACTTATTGAACAACAAAAAATTGATAGACAACGTTTAAATGCTTTAATTGATGCACAATCTGAAAGCAAATCACATGCTAAAGAATATGAAGAGCAGCTCAACCGCCGCATGCATGAATTACAAGCGCATGTTAATGCATTATCAAGTTCAGATGTCAAAAATTGGTTATTGGCTCAAGCGGACTTTATGGTGAAAATGGCAGGCAGAAAACTTTGGAATGATCATGATCCGATGACTGCGGCAGTTCTATTAAAAAGTGCTGACTCAAGTCTTGCTGAGATGAATGACCCAAGTCTGCTTGATATTCGCAAATCTATTACTCATGATATTGCGAATTTATCAGCAATTAATCAAATTGATTATGACGGCATTATTTTACGTCTCAATCAATTGAGTAACGAAGTTGATAACTTGCGCCTTGCTGATTTAAATAGCGGCGATGCAAAAGCAGATGAAAGTACTGAAGTTTCAGACAATATTGATGATTGGAAACAAAACCTCGCACGTAGCTGGAAAAATTTCACCAATGATTTCATTACAGTACGTGCTCGCGATGGCTCCGAAGCACCTTTATTAGCCCCTAATCAAGATATCTATCTGCGTGAAAATATTCGTTCTCAATTGCTGATCGCGGCACAAGCCGTACCGCGTTATCAAGAAGAAACCTATAAACAATCTTTAGAACAGGTTTCTACGTGGGTTCGTGCTTATTTCAATGTTGAAGCACCTGAAACTAAGGCTTTCCTTTCTGAAGTTGACCAACTGATTGATCAACCTATTGCAACAGAGATGCCTGACGCTCTAGAAAGCCAAGCGAAATTAGAAAAAGTCATGCAAACTCGCGTGCGTAATTTACTCTCCCAATCAAAAGACAGTGCTCCGGCACCGGCTGCTGTCGTAGAAGAACAGCAACCTAGCAAAGAAGATGTTAAAGAAGCAGAGAAAGCTGAAACTCAACAATCTGCGGCTCCAGTTGCTGCACCTGCTAGTCAACAGAAGGGGTCATTATGATTAAGATATTAATACTCTTCATTGTATTGATTGCCGGGATCATCTTAGGTCCAATTATGGCGGGTCATCAAGGTTACGTTTTTATCCGTACAGATGATTACGATATTACAACCAGTGTGACTAGCCTTGTGTTGTGCTTTATTATCTTGCAGTTTATCTTGCTCTTTTTGGGCTGGTGTTATCGCCGTTTTATGAGCACAACATCCCGAACTAAAGGGTGGATGAGTGGCCGTAAATATCATAAAGCGCATACGCAAACACAAAAAGCATTACTTAAGCTAGCTGAAGGTGACTTTGATCAGGTGGAAAAATTAATGAGCAAACATGCTGATTTTTCACAACAACCTGTCATTAATTATCTTCTCGCCGCAGAAGCAGCTCAACAACGCGGGGATGAATATCGGACTCACCAATATCTTGATAAAGCAGCTGAAGTGGCAGGAAATGACCAGCTCCCTGTCGATATTACCCGAGTTCGAATTCAACTTGCAGAAGGCGAAGTTCATGCTGCACGCAACGGAATTGATAAACTCATCGACCAAGCACCAAGACACCCCGAAATTTTACGTCTTGCCGAACAAGCCTATTTACGTTCCGGCGCTTATCAAACATTGATTGAATTATTGCCTGTCATTGCAAAAGTCCAACTCCATACGGAGGATGAGCTAGAAGCGTTGAGATTAAAAGCTTATAAAGGTTTAATGAATCAATATATGGCTGAAAGCGGTAGTGATGGACTACAAAAATGGTGGAAGTCTCAACCTCGTAAAATTCGCCAAGAAATCGCCTTACAATCTTTCTTAGCTGAACATTTAATTGAATGTGATGATATGGACAGCGCTGAAAAGATTATTATTGGCGGCTTAAAACAGCAGTATGATGAGCGCTTGTTATTATTAGCACCAAGACTGCGTAGTGATAACCCTGAAGCGCTTGAAAAAGTGTTAAAACAACTGCTGAAACAAACAGGCGCAACACCTCTTTTGAACAGTACGCTTGGACAAATTGCACTACATCATGCCCAATGGGAACAAGCAGAGACTTATTTCAAAGCGGCCCTTGCCCAACGTTTTGATGCTCATGATGCTGCATGGCTTGCAGATGCGCTTGATAAGTTACATAAAGCTGAAGAAGCGGCAAAAATTCGCCAAGAAGCATTGTTGCATTCTCTGCAAAAAGAGCGTTCATAATCTAGCACTTTTGCAATCGCTTTCATCAAGCGCCACCAAACGGGTGGCGCTTTTTTTGAAAGGCAGTATCTATTTAAAGCCCTTTAATTTCATCTTTCTTTCACTACTCGCTTCAACTTTTATCTATTCCATAAATTAAAGCATGATTAATATATTTTATATTTATCAATAAAAGAGAGTTTTTAGTTAATGATTATAATAATACCGACCAATTTATAATTATATATTTATCAAACAAACACCACATATTGATAATCGCAAAAAGCGAAAAAAACCTATTTTCGCCTAACCTCAAACAAAATGGCGCTGGCTATGTAATAAGACATTCACATAGTGTATAAATGATAGTAACTCTAGATGATTTAAACGAACTCAGGATATCAATATGAATGTAATTAAAACTATCTGGCGCTGGATAATCGCAACACCTAACCGATTACAGATATTTTTTGATCTTATTCTTTTAATTCTATCACCCTTTATATTTATCTCAGTGATTGGCTTTAATACTGAAGATTTGAATAAAGATATCTTTATTATTACATTCATTATTCTTTGCTATACCTACATCACCCGTTGGTTCAGCAAATGGTTTTGTAGAAAACAACATTAATTGTTATGCAAGATGATCCCAAGACACTGAAATTGAGATGGTGACTTGGGATTTTGATTCATTTAGTAGGTTAGCTGCATGTGATCAGGTAAATTACTATTACTAACCATTGCCCACGCAGATAAAAGACAAGAAAAAATACATTAACCTAATAGCCACAAAAAAAACACCTGCCCATTCTTGGCAGGTGTAAATATACAATCAGGTCTACAGACGGATAGTGCCTCACTCAACGTTACGTCCACGAGTTGATGAGAAGAAATCAGTTCTTGTTCATCTAAATTGGACAATAGGCACCAATTATTGGCTTTGCGTCATCCCTGGGTTTATGAAGCAAAGCTGTCATAATAAGTAGGATGAGCAATCTACATAATAGATATTGCAGGATACGTGCCAACTTTTCGTTAAACTAAAATACTTTAGTTTTTTCACTAAATTTCAGCTAATTACTCCCATCACAACACTTTAACGCTTTGTGTTTTTCTACTTAATATTATCAAAGCAACAAAGATATCGTTAAGAGACAAAACCACTACAATTAAGTGTCTCAATTAAGAGACGTAAAATATCAATTAATAATTTATTGTTATAAATCAAAAGGTAATATGTCTCCATTTGGAGACGCGACAACTTGTGTTTGTATCAATATCGCGACACCCACCAATTTAAGGAGTAAAAAAACAAATAGAAACAGTCAGTTATTACGCTATATGCTTTGAAAACATGGAATAATTTATAGAGATAATTTATAGAGATAAATAATCAGTAAATTATCTGCTCTGATTGGTCATTAAACTTATCGTGATATGAATGAAAACTAAGCCAGTAAGAGGCTCGAATTTATTTGGTAGTGATTCAAAAATAACGCTAGAAAATAAATGGAATGCTGTTATTGCAGATTACATTCGCAATGTTTTTAGCTATGAATGATTATGAAATAGTATTAGAAAAGTGATATCTCAGAAATGCAAAAACCCCGCTTATAAAAGCGGGGTTTTCTAAATTGGTCGGCGAGAGAGGATTCGAACCTCCGACCCACTGGTCCCAAACCAGTTGCGCTACCAAGCTGCGCTACTCGCCGAAATTTGAAGCTTGTTCGATTAAGTTGGTTAATCGAATATTTTTTTGTGGTGCGAAAGGGGGGACTTGAACCCCCACGTCCTAGGGACACTAACACCTGAAGCTAGCGCGTCTACCAATTCCGCCACCCTCGCAATGTCACAAAAAAATGGGGTGGCTAATGGGACTCGAACCCACGACAACTGGAATCACAATCCAGGGCTCTACCAACTGAGCTATAGCCACCATAACATCACTTTTTTCAAAGCGTTATTATATTACTACATACAACTTCGTTTTGCCAACCGTAGAAGCACGCTATTTAATGGTGCGCCCGACAGGATTCGAACCTGAGACCTCTGCCTCCGGAGGGCAGCGCTCTATCCAGCTGAGCTACGGGCGCTTAACGCCGTTGCGGGAGAGGATAGTACGGACTTAATCACTCTATGTCTAGTCCTTTTTTTAAAAAAATATCGATTGATTGCCTTTTATTCATTTCGTCGATAAAGAGAGCATTTTTGCCCTCTTTATCTCGACACAATGATAAGTAAAGATTACAAATCACTAACACTATTTTTTGTTTTCTTGTGATTAATTGCACGGATCAGAAAATATAGCACCGAAACAGCTAATAAAAATATCGCGCCGACAATCAAAGATAAGCGAGTATCAGGATTAATCGCCATCCCGACCAATACACAGGCTAAAAACAGCAATGTTGCATAGTTTACCCATGGAAAAAGAATTGACTTGAATGGATGACCTACAAGCTTATCTTTGTTTCTTTGGCGAAAGTACAGCTGGCTTGTCAAAATCACCAGCCATGGCACCATGCCAGGAAGTACACTCGCACTGTAGACATAAACAAATACTTTTTCAGGGTTTGGAATGATGTAATTTAAGCTAGAACCTGCAATGAGACACAGAATAGTAAAACCAACACAACGCGCTGGCACACCATTTCGAGTCAGTTTCAACATAGATTGTGGTAGTTGTTTGTTTTGTGCCAAAGCATACAGCATACGGCCACCACTATACATCCCACTATTACAACCCGAAAGTGCAGCGGTTAACACAACAAAGTTGATTACAGCAGCCGCTGAAACAATGCCAACTTTCGCGAAGGTTAACACAAAAGGACTGCCCTGCTGCCCGACTTCTGTCCATGGGAACAGCGTGACTACAATGAAAATAGCACCGACATAAAAAATCAGAATACGCCATAGGATATTATTGATTGCTTTTCTCAATGTCACTTGTGGGTTTTTCGCTTCACCCGCAGTGATCCCGACTAGCTCAACACCTTGATACGAGGCAACAACAATACATAATGCAAATAAGAAACCTTTCCAGCCACCGGCAAAAAATCCGCCATGTTCAGTCAAATTAGATAAGCCAATAGGCTCGAAATTGTTACCAATTCCCAAAAAAATCAAACCCAAGCCGATTAAAATCATCACCACAATGGTGGTCACTTTTATCATGGCAAACCAAAACTCTAACTCACCATATAAGCGCACAGCAGCCAAGTTCGCCAATGCGACTAATGTTACCGCTATGATGGCAAAAACCCACTGTGGCACATCAGGGAACCAATATTCCGCATAAACACCAATTGCGGTGATCTCTGATATCCCAACAGCAACCCACATGAACCAGTAGCCCCATGCCGTTAAGCATCCCCAAAAAGGGCTTAGATATTTATAGCCGAAGGAAGCAAACGATCCCGTTACGGGCTCGACAAAAAGCATCTCACCCATTGAGCGCATGATAAAAAGACAAATATGCCCGCAATAATGTAGGCAAGTAAAACGGAAGGACCTGCCCATTTCAATGTGCTAGCAGATCCCATAAATAGGCCTACGCCAATGGTGCCACCTAGCGCAATAAGCTCTATATGACGAGCCTCTAGCCCTCGCTGGAGTCCTTTTTGCGAATTCTCCATAAATTCCCCTGTCATTGTTCGAATATAAGGTCATGGCTTATGAATATTTATAATAATAAGCATGATAACTAATGATGAAACAACTCTCTTTTGACTAAAAAACGTTCACATTCTGAGTTGAAGTTACAAACCCAGTCACTATACGTATTTTTGAAGAATAATAAAAATAATTGAAATAAGAGATTGGGGAAATATTCGATTTGAAGGGCATTTAATTTTGATATGGCGTAATAAAACAAAATCGTCACGATACAAGGCGTGATTATTGTACCGTGACAGGTCACTTGATGAATTACAGCTTACCACCATAGTAATAAGCTAAAAATTTCAATAACTTAAATTGTCTTTTAATGCGGGTAGGTTGAGCTAATAAACGGTAAAGCCATTCTAGCCCCATATTTTGCCATACTTTAGGCGCGCGTTTGACGTGTCCTGTAAATACATCATAAGTACCACCAACGCCCATATATAAAGCATCAGGCAGAACTTTACGGCAATCACGCATAAATACTTCTTGTTTAGGCGACCCCATTGCAACAGTGACAATTTTTGCGCCACTTGCACGAATTCGTTCAAACAACGCATCTCTATCTTCTGCTGTAAAGTAACCGTCTTGCGAACCAACAATATTCACATTCCATTGCGCTCTCAGCTTATTTTCAGTCTGCTCTAAAATCTCAGGTTTACCGCCAACTAAAAAGACCGGAGTGCCTTCTTCTCCAGCCCTTTCCATTAATGCTTCCCACAAATCCGCCCCCGCAATACGGGACACATCAGCTTGTGGATATTTACGGCGAATAGCCCGCACAATACTGATGCCATCGGCATAAAGATATTCGGCCTGCCCCATGAGTTCATTCAACGCGGCATCATTTTCTGCTGTCATTACTTTTTCAGCATTGATTGCGACTAGCGTTCCTGCTTTTGTTTCACCACCAGCAAATAAGTGATCCAAGAATTGCCCCATATCTTTAAAACCCCAGATTTGGTGCCCTCTAATTGTATATTGTGGAATGGATTGCAGTTCCATAATGCTCCTTTAGCGGCTTTCGCAACGTTGATTTCTTAAATAAGAAATCGTTTTTTCACGAATAAGTCCCGCGCTTTCAAATAACCAATAGAGTAATTTCGCCAGAATCAAACAAAGTCCGAAGATAAGGCAGAAAAAAACCACTCGTGACACAAAGGAATCAACACCTTCACGAGCTAAAACAATCATGTTAAAAATGGCGCCAAAACAGAATGCTTGCATAATTGCTGTCTTGTAACGATTTGATTCTTTGAGGCTTAAATTATAAATCCAATCAAACCATTTAATAATCAATCCCACCACGATAGCACCTAGAGGAATGAATAACACGCCTCCCATCACCACCAAAGAGCCAATCAAAGTAGGTGAAATCGCCAGCCCAGAATGGTTATTCAACACTTCCCATGTAAAATAGTTTGCTGAATTAAGCACCACATCAGGGCGTTCTGGCCATACCCATGATGGTATAAAGACATAGAAATCGCGAATAATCGGTGCTAAACCTTGGAATTCAATATTGTCATAATGGCTCAATAGTAGCGCCAAATTCTCCCAAGGAGAGAAAGTATCTCTTGTCAGATATAGGAAGGTATAAAAGGCTTCTGCGCCGCTAACATCTAATCCATAACGTTTTAACGCTAGCCAGAACATACCAACAATACTTGCAACACCTGCCGCCGCCAACATCCAAAGCGTTATCCAGCCCCTCACAATGCCGATAAATAAAAATAAGGCAAAAGCGATAATGATATTTGCTCGAGTTCCACCAACGATAACATAGGTTAAGAAACCAAATGCAACGGTACTAACAAGGAAAAATATCCACCGTTTTTGGGTTGGTCGTAGAAAATAGACAATCAACATTGCGGGGATAAAGAAGTAGAAAAACCGCTTCAATGCGACCCCAGAAACTTGGCTAGAAAAAATCTGGCTATAAGATTTAAGCTTAAATAATAAAAAGCCATTTTGTAGGAAGAAGATACCGACCGTCACTACAGCCACTAATATCAACAAAAAACAGGTTAAATTGGTTTCAACTTTGTTCATCGTAAATAATGGACGACTTACGGTCGAAACATTTTTAGTCAGCCGTGTTTTATAAGTGACATAGTAGATGGCATAAAAGCTGGTTGCAGCCAATTGAGCATAAAGCAAATATTCAGCAGGTACCACTTTGACATCAAACTGAAACACCAGCGCACAAGTTAATGGAAAACCAAAATAAAAAGTCAGAAAATACAATAAAGAGAAGAAAATATTAAAATTGAAACGCACGCGTAAGAACTCTTTATAGAGCAACGTGCCAATGAAAATAATAGACAGCAAATAAACAAATGCTAAGCCACCTAATTCAGATAAGGTCATGCTTGCTCCTCCAACATGCCTAGAATAGTTTTCCAACCCTCCGTAAAATTAGGTGCAAAAAAATCAATATGTTGTTTATCAAGCAATGCCATTTGACGTTGAGCTTCATCAACCAGCCCGACTGAAAGTTCATCGCCATAAAAGAATACAGGAACACTTTGAGCCGTCAGGTCCTGCCAAAACGTATTTTGTCGGCTAATCACAAAGGGAATACAAAATTGGATCAACAAACAAACTGTACCAATTCCTTGCTGGCGATTAAAAATAAAATAGCCTAAGTCACATGTTTTTAATAAGTTTAGATAATCACTAAACTCCATGCGTTCTTTTAAAATTTCGACCTGATTTGCAGGGAAAAGTGTTTGTGCCGTTTGTTCTACTTGTTGGATATAGTCTTCATTGTTTGCAGGATATCCCATCGGCACAATAATTTTAACTTGCTCATCGAATTGCTGTTTAATCGCCTTCAATGCTTCTATATGACGATTAGATTTATCACCGGAGTTACCTAGCAAAATAGTTAAAGAATTGCCCTGACGAGCTGGGTGCTCATTTAATGTCAGTTCTGGATCCATACGCGTTGGAAAATACAGAATAGAAACCGGAACCTTTGGATTCGACTGCTGAAAATAATTAATATCTCCGCGAGTGCCACAGGCACGCCCGACTTTCTTTTGGGCAAGTCGTCGTAAGATATAAAACAGCTTAAATTTCCACGAACGAGATTCTTCATATAAATCAGCGCCCCAAATATGCCACCAAAATTGGTGAGATTTGATCTTACCCGATAATAGCGCTAACCAAATCGGCGCATTAAACTGCCCGTGAAAGAAAAATAAGTTTCTACGGTTAATCTTCGCGCGGCTAATTACCGCATCTGCTATCGCTTTTTTACTCGCAAATACTTCAATATCCAGTTCAGGATAAGCATCCGCTAACCGAGAATCGAGACTAACCACCATAAAATACGGCTTATGTGATGTGAGGTGCTCTTGGCAGACCACATTATTGAAAAAAGTCAGCACCGTTTGATTATGGTGAGGGAGATCAGCTCCCAGTACATGTATTAAGGTTGTCATACTCGCCTACGGTAAATCAAAAAAACACAACAGCAGAGGAAAAAATACACAATATACGTTGCCATATAAGCTTGAGTTGCCCCTACAGCACCATGTTCCGGTATCAACCAATGAGAGAAACTCATTAAGAGAATAAATTGGAGAACCTCTGCCAGAATGTAAAAACGCAATGCTGCCTTAGCAATCACAAGGTAGCCAAAAACATAGGCTCCTACCTTGAGAACATCACCAACCAATTGCCAGGCAAATAATTCCCGCATTCCAGTAAATTTTTCAGAAAATAGTAACCAAATTGCAAAATCTCGTAATAGCCATACCGCAAAACTGGCAACTGCCACAGCTGGTAAGACAAATTTTAATGCTTTTAGGATCTCAGTAGAAATTTCATGTTTACTCTGTAACCGAGAAAGTGTGGGCAACAGATAAACAGAAAATGATGCCGTAATAAATTGCAAGTAAGCATCTGAAATTGTACTCACACCAGCCCAAAGACCAACTTCATCCCAGCTGTACTTTGCGGCTAAAAGATTTCGCATCATGATGTAAGCAACAGGTAAAGTTACTGACGTGATTAACGCCATTATAGTAAATTTACCCAAACTGGTTGCTATGGCGTTATCCCAAGCAGGTTTCAATAAAGATAATGCAAAACGCTGACGACGAATAATCATTAATCCTGCGGGCAACACAACTAATGCAGGCACTAATGCCAGTCCAGCTAATGCGCCTTCGTAGCCACCTAACCTATAGCATAAATAATAGCCAACAACACCAATTAAGCTACCAAAAATAATCGATTGAGCATTACCTGATGCATCACGATAACCTTTTAGAATCGCTAAAAAATAGTTAGCGTAGGCAATGCCCATCTGGATAAAAGCAACAGCTTGAATGACTGACTGATATTCATTGCTGTCAAATAGCCCTTCACTAATAGCTCCGCTAAATAATAAAAAACGAGAGCAAGTAGTGTTGAAAACCCAAGAATGAGTGTGGATGATGTGCCTAAAATCGCACGTAATTTTTCAGGATCTTGATGATGTTCCGCAACATATTTTGTCACACCATTAAAAATACCTGCGCCAGATAACACACCAAGCACAGTAATTAACTGGCGAAAGTTGCCAGCCAATCCGACGCCACTCGGACCAAATGAGATGGCAAGTAATTTAACAATTAATAGACCGGCCCCGATTTTTATCAGGGTCGATCCGGCGGTCCAAATTGATGCTTTTGCTAACGACATTAGGCAAAAAAGGCCTTAATTCGGTCAATGATTATCTGCTGCTCTTCATCTGTCATATTGTAGAACATTGGCAAACGTACTAAGCGGTCACTTTCGCGCGTGGTATAGCGGTCTTCGCCATGGAAACGGCCAAATTCTTCACCTGCTGGGCTAGTATGCAGCGCAACATAGTGGAATACAGTCAGAATGCCATGAGATTTCATGTAGTCGTTAAATTCTGTGCGTTGGTCTATATCTTTCAGTTTGATATAGAACATATGCGCATTATGTTCTAGCCCTTCAGGAACAATAGGTAATGCTAATTTGCCCTCTTCCGCTAAAGGTGTCAGCGCGTCATAATAACGTTTCCACAATAGCAGACGGCGATCATTAATTTTTTTCGCTTCTTCAAGCTGCGCCCATAAATAAGCCGCTTGTAAATCTGACATCAAATAACTTGAGCCAATATCACGCCAAGTATATTTATCCACTTGTCCACGGAAAAATTGACTGCGGTTAGTGCCCTTTTCACGGATCACTTCTGCACGATTAATCAGTGAATTATCATTAATTAAAGTTGCTCCACCTTCACCACCAGATGAATAGTTTTTTGTTTCGTGAAAGCTGTAACAACCAATATGACCAATCGTTCCAAGTGCTTGCCCTTTATAAGTTGACATCACACCTTGCGCAGCATCCTCAATGACAAATAAGTTATGCTTTTTCGCGATTGCCATAATGGTGTCCATTTCACAAGCCACACCCGCATAATGGACAGGAACGATAGCGCGTGTACGCGCTGTAATCGCATCTTCAATTTTTGTTTCATCTAAATTCATGGTATCAGGACGAATATCCACGAAAACGATTTTAGCCCCTCGTAGCACGAAAGCATTTGCTGTCGATACAAAGGTAAAACTTGGCATAATGACTTCATCACCCGGCTGAATATTAATCAAAATAGCCGCCATTTCCAATGATGCAGTACAAGAAGGTGTCAATTGAACCTTCGGACAATTAAACTGCTTCTCCATCCACTCTTCACTGCGCTTGGTAAAGCCACCATCACCGCATAATTTGCCACTTTCCATAGCCTGTTGCATATAGGCTAATTCAGTTCCTACAACGGGTGGTTTATTAAATGGAATCATATTGTCCCCTATATAACCAATATGCAGTACTTGTTATTGAAGCACCACTACGTGAATAAAGATTTAATGCCGCAAGATTGCTCACTTGGGTAGCCACATGTAACTGTTTTTTATTATGCTGCTGACACCAAGAGAATGCTGCTGACATCAATTTACGGCCAATCCCTCTTTTCCCAATTCCAGGGATAGCAGCAAGGAGGCCAATTCGCGCGATGTCATTGTCTAAATGCCTAAGACTGACAAAACCTAATACATTGCCTGATTCATCTTTGACTAATAAGCAAGTATGGTCAAACGTCCCTAACACCGCTTTTTCTATCCATAATGCATAAAACCGTCCGCTATCACCTTCCTTATACCAAGGCGCTCGAAAACGGCTATGGCTAAAAACTTGCTCAGCGGCCTGACGTAAGAAAGGAATATCTTTATCAACCGCCAGCTCAACTGTTTCACTTATAGATAAACACTCTTTTAGGTAAGCATTTTCTGTGCCAATCATCAAAGTGAAGTCGACTTCTCCCTCAACAAGAGAGAAACCTAATGCTGATAGCCCATCTAAATTTGCGGTTTCATGCGCCGCTATTTTAGCCTGAACAACATCATAACCAGCTAATTGGTTAGCAATAATATTTTCAGCATCAGCTGCCGAAAAATTTAGCTTGGCAGTGGATAGCCCAAAGAATTCAGACTCCCACGGCAAGTTATCAATACTGGCGCGGACGGACACGAAGTAAATCCTCTAAATATTGACCGTAACCTGTTTTTTTCAGCTGCTCTGCTGAATGCTTCACTTGCTCATCACTTAACCAACCATTGCGCCAAGCGATCTCCTCTAAACAAGCCACTTTGAAACCTTGACGTTTCTCGACAGTTTGTACAAATGTGCCAGCTTCAATCAAGCTATCGTGGGTACCTGTGTCAAGCCAAGCGAATCCGCGACCTAACAGTTCGACATTTAACTCACCGCGCTCTAAATACATCTGATTGATTGAAGTGATCTCAAGTTCACCGCGTTCTGATGGTTTTACTTGCTTAGCAAATTCAACAACTTGAGCATCATAAAAATAA
This sequence comes from Providencia sneebia DSM 19967, assembly GCF_000314895.2. GTDB lineage: Bacteria > Pseudomonadota > Gammaproteobacteria > Enterobacterales > Enterobacteriaceae > Providencia > Providencia sneebia. The sequence continues at coordinate 174,650 of NZ_CM001773.1, forward strand.
AGCCCTGTTACAGCCCAGTTAGAACGTGGCTTCTGCGGTTTTTCTTCAATGGATAACACTTTGAAGTCATCATCAAATTCAACAACACCAAAACGTTCCGGATCCATGACTTGATAACCAAATACTGTTGCACCTTGTATTCTTGCAGCAACAGATTTCAATTTAGGGCTAAATGAATGACCAAAAAAGATATTATCGCCTAGCACCAAGCAACATGCGTCGCCATTGATGAATTGTTCACCAATGATAAAGGCCTGCGCAAGGCCGTCTGGAGAAGGCTGCTCAGCGTAACTCAGCTCAATACCAAACTCACTTCCATCACCTAACAATCGCTTAAACATCGGAAGATCTTCCGGTGTAGAGATAATCAAAATTTCACGGATGCCCGCTAACATCAAAACCGACAGTGGATAATAAATCATCGGTTTATCATAAATGGGCAATAGCTGTTTTGAAATACCACGGGTTATCGGATGCAAACGAGTTCCTGAACCACCAGCCAATATAATCCCTTTCATGATCCCCCCTTAACGCCCTAAACCTAGGCGCTCACCTGCATAAGAGCCATCTTGTACGCGGCGCCACCAAGTTTCGTTATTTAAATACCACAACACTGTTTTGCGAAGACCTGTTTCAAAGGTTTCTTGTGGTAGCCATCCCAAATCACGCGCAATTTTATCTGCATCAATTGCATAGCGCATATCATGGCCAGGTCTGTCGGCAACATAGGTGATTAAATCACGGTAATGTTCAACGCCTGTTGGCTTTTCAGGATGAAGCTCTTCAAGCAGTTCACAAATTGTCTCAACCACCTCTATATTACGGCGTTCATTATGACCACCAATATTGTAGGTTTCCCCCGGTTGGGCTGATGTTGCAACTAAATGCAGTGCTCTGGCATGATCCTCAACAAACAACCAATCACGGATTTGCTCTCCCTTACCATAAACTGGCAACGGTTTTCCTGCTAATGCATTGAGAATAATCAATGGAATTAATTTTTCAGGAAAATGGTAAGGACCATAATTATTCGAGCAATTAGTGATCATCGTTGGCAAACCATATGTTCTTTGCCAAGCTCGAACTAAATGATCGCTAGATGCTTTAGATGCCGAATACGGGCTGCTGGGTGCATAAGATGTGGTTTCCGTGAAGAAACCATCAGGGCCATCCAAATCACCATAAACTTCATCTGTTGAGATGTGATGAAAACGAAAATTCGCTTTTTTAACTTCATCTAATCCTGCCCAATAGTGGCGAGCGGCTTCTAATAAAGTGTAAGTACCCACTATATTTGTTTCAATAAATGCCGCAGGACCATCAATAGAGCGGTCGACATGGCTTTCTGCCGCTAAATGCATCACAGCATCAGGCTGATATTGAGCAAAAACACGGTCAAGTTCTGCGCGATCGCAAATATTGACTTGTTCAAAAGCATAACGGTCACTATTGGCAACAGGACTTAACGATTCTAAATTGCCGGCATAAGTCAAACAATCAACAACAATAGCGCTATCGCCTGTGTTTTCAATAATATGGCGAACGACAGCAGAGCCAATAAAGCCCGCTCCACCCGTAATTAGAATGCGTTTCAACGCCAAACTCCTTTGGTATCCACAACCCATTTTTGATGAATCCATGATCCTTCAATTGCTTTAAATTGGTTATGATCAACCAGCATTAAAATGATATCCGCATCATTTACAGCATCTTCAATTGAAGCTAATTGTGCAATACCTTTCAACGCTGTTGGGAGTTCATGAATATGTGGTTCTACCGCATACGTTTTACCTGTGTTCCATTCCGCAATCATCTTAGTGATGTGCATTGCAGGACTTTCGCGTAAATCATCAATATTCGGTTTAAATGCCAGACCAAAACAAGCAATTGTTATATCGCTCGCTTTTTTACCCGTTTCAGTTAGGCAATCTGCAACTGCCGCTTTGACCTGATCAACAACCCAAATTGGTTTACCATCGTTGACTAAACGTGCAGTATGAATTAAACGAGATTGCTTCGGATTTTGTGCCACAATAAACCATGGATCAACAGCGATACAGTGACCACCAACACCCGGACCCGGTTGTAAAATATTCACACGCGGATGAAGGTTTGCAAGTTTGATCAATTCCCAAACATTGATGCCCTGATTGGCACAAATCAACGATAATTCATTCGCAAATGCAATATTGACATCGCGGAAGCTATTTTCAGTCAATTTACACATTTCAGCGGTTTTGGCGTTGGTAATAAAACATTCACCTTCAAGGAAAATTTTATATAACTCGCTCGCACGTTGAGATGATTTTGATGTCATGCCACCGACAACGCGGTCATTCTTAATCAATTCCACCATCACTTGGCCAGGCAATACACGCTCAGGGCAATAAGCGATATCGATATCCGCTTCATCACCGGCTTGTTGAGGGAAAGTCAAATCTGGACGAGCTTGTGCCATCCATTGTGCCATCTGCTCAGTTGTTCCCACAGGAGATGTTGATTCTAAAATAACTAAGTCACCTTTTTTCAAAACAGGTGCAACAGATTCCGCTGCGGCTTTCACATACATCAAATCAGGCTCATGCTCACCTTTAAATGGCGTAGGCACAGCAATTAAAAATGCATCAGCAGGCTGCGGTGTTGTAAACGCTTTTAGGTAGCCACCTTCAACGGCCGTTTTAACAACTTTGTCGAGCTCTGGCTCCACAATATGAATTTTTCCCTGATTAATGGTATCAACCGCGTGCTGGTTGACATCTACACCCACAACTTGCTTTTTGCGGGATGCAAAAGCCGCTGCTGTTGGTAAACCAATATAACCAAGGCCAATAACAGAAATAGTTTCAAAGCTCATAATTTCACCTGATTGCTTTTTAGTGCATCTAGAATTCGCTGACAAGCGTGACCATCACCATATGGATTATGAGCACGGCTCATTTCATGGTATTCCGCTTCATCTGTCAGTAACCGATTAACTTCCGCAACAATTTTTTGTGTGTCTGTTCCAACAAGGCGTACCGTCCCTGCATCTACCGCTTCAGGACGCTCAGTCGTATCTCTCATGACTAAGACAGGTTTGCCTAATGATGGTGCTTCCTCTTGAATACCGCCAGAATCAGTGAGAATTAAATAAGCATGATTCATTAAGTACACAAAAGGTAAATACTCTTGTGGGGTAATAAGAATAATATTACTGATGTCATGGAGGATCCGTTTTACAGGCTCGCTCACATTAGGGTTTAAATGCACAGGATAAACAACCTGAACATCTGGGTGAGTTTGTGCAATTTCAGCTAATGCATGGCAAATGCGTTCAAAACCACCACCAAAACTTTCACGTCGATGACCTGTAACTAAAATAATTTTTTTATTTGGGTCAATAAATGGATAATGCGCAGCTAATTTTGCAACCATATCTTGGTCACTCAAAACCTTATCACGTACCCATAACAGCGCATCAATGACACTATTTCCCGTGACGAAAATATGATTATCTGGAATAGATTCTTTCAACAAATTTTGGCGGGAGTTTTCTGTTGGAGAAAAGTGGTACATTGCTAAATGCCCAGCAATTTTACGATTTGCTTCTTCTGGCCATGGAGAATAGAGATTACCTGTCCTCAATCCCGCTTCAACATGCCCAACTGGAATACGGTGATAAAATGCGGCTAAACTGGTTGCCATGGTTGTTGTCGTATCGCCATGCACAAGAACAACGTCGGGTTGAAAATCGGCGAAAACGCTCTTGAGTCCTTCCAGAATTCGACACGTTATATCCGTCAAATCTTGGCCTGGTTGCATAATATTGAGATCATAATCAGGCTTGATCTCAAATAGTTTCAGTACCTGATCGAGCATTTCTCGGTGCTGGGCTGTCACACAAACTCTAGCGTCAAAACCTGCATCATTTGCCAGAGCATGAACCAGCGGTGCCATTTTAATAGCTTCAGGTCGAGTGCCGAATACAGTCAATACTTTCACAGTGACTCTCTTATTTTAGTTATTTGATTCAGTAAGTTACTTTTACTTAATTATAATAGTGTTAAAAGTGACTAGTATTAAACTAGTCACTGAACAGAATCAAGATGGACGACGGCGAGCAAGTACTACCCCGGCACCAATCAATGCACCGATAGCACCCCATAGCACCATCATAAAAGCTCTACGAGGGCTATCGCGTTTGACGGGATCTTCAGGTGTTCTTAAATAGCGGTACGCCTGAAAATTGTCTTGAAGAGTTGGTCCAACACTCAATGTTGATAGCATTGCGATATTTTGATCGTAATCCGTATCATGGTTTGGACCAGTAGCTTTTAATGTTTCAATCTGGGCTTCCAGTAGCGGAACGCCTAACATAAACATTTTTGAATCTGATATTTCATCAATTGAAGCTGTACTTTGATTACGTGAAATTCCCTGTTTTTCTGCAACCTTTAATGCTTGTTCCAGTAAATTTAAGCGTCTTTCATAGGCTGATTTTGCTACCATGTCTTCACGTTTTACTAACGCTTTCATGGACTGCATCTTCGTTGCCCAAGCACCTTTAATTTCATCATTCAAATTGGCCGTTGCACGCTGATTTGCAAATTGAATATATTCTCGTAAAAGCTTATTTGCATCTATAGATGTCTCTGCGATTAACTTCACACTATCAGCTTGATTTTTCAGGGTGTCAGCTGGTGTAAATTCAATATTGTTAATCAATTCATCTAATAACGCCGCATCCGCTTTCGGATCATTTTCTAAGCGTTGCTTATAGTAATCCGTTGCCAACCAAAATTGACGGCGAGTGTCATAAGAACCAATCTGTTTAATAAATTCTTGATAAGCTTCATTTGCAATACTAGGTAATTGCCCTTCTTGAGCAGATGAATTAATCCGGGAATCAAGATTACGCAAAAATTGTTGTTGTGAGTAATAACTTCCCAAATTATTCACTGTAGGCAGATCAGTGATTGCTGTTGAGCTCCATTTTTGTTGCATAAAGTAAGATGCACCCAATGCAATCGCAGCAAAAATGACTGCGAAAGCAATGATCCAGACTTTACCCAGCCATAAGGAACGACACAAACCACGGATATCCAACTCTGGCTCTATCGGTGGTTGATACTGATTAGGTTGTGTTTCCGAGTATTTCACTGCACAGAACCTCTATTTTTTGTTTGTCGTTACTGTATTGCATCCTTACGCATACGACGTCTAACGCGTTTAATAAAGCGAGCAACTTTCCAAGCTCGTTTGATGCAATAACCATACATCCAAAATACAAGCAAAAACAGTGCCAACATCACCCATTCTGGAATAAATGTTAGTTTTTCTCCAATAATGCCAATACACGCCAAAATAGCAGCAGCAACGGTAATTAAAACAAACGCACCTCTTGGTGTAAAACCTGAACGCATCATCAAATGATGAATATGTTGTCTATCTGGTGAAAATGGACTCATTCCTTTACGAATACGGCGATACATAATGGCAACCATATCCATTAATGGAATCGCAATAATCCACAAAGCAGTCACTGGGTTAATAGGATGTACATTTTCTTGCGTTGATTGAACTAAGACCCAAATAATGGTGAAGCCAATTAATGTACTACCTGCATCCCCCATAAATACTTTAAAACGTCGCCCGAGTACGCCAAGATTTAATAGAATATAAGGAAGGATAGCTGCAATAAAAGAAAAACACCAAAATGCCAGTGCATAATTGCCGCCTTGATACAATAAGAAGCCTAAAGCGCCAAAAGATACACAGGACAACCCCCCCAATAAACCATCAATACCATCAACCATATTAAATGCATTGATAGCAGCCCATACCGCAAATAATGTAATAATATAACCAAATGGTCCAAGAGTTAATTCCCATGGCCCAAAAGCATGCCCTAATGACTCTAATTTTAATCCAGCAATAGTCATCATTGCGACAGCAACGATTGCTTGGACACCTGCACGAAGTTTAACACTAATATCAAAACGGTCATCTAGAGCACCGATAAAGACAAGTAAGCCAGCACAAGCTAGATACAACCATTTATGAGGGATATACTCTTCAGTAATAAAAAAAGCAAAACAGATGCCAAAATATACAGTTATCCCACCGACCAACGGGATCAATCCTACGTGTTTTTTCCTAAAATTAGGTTTATCCACTAAGCCAATTTTTATTGCCACGACTCGAGCGATAAAAATAAAGACTAACGCGAATAAAAAAACATAAAAAAGACTAGCAATAAATTGTGCGGTATCCACGAGTCAACTCTCTTATTTTTTTATCTAACCTAAAACTAAAATTTTGGAACTCATCTTCATGCATTACAATAACTGACGTATTATCATCCTAACAATAATAACTACTATAAGATGAATCTTTAATAACAATATTCAAACTGGGATGAACCCGTCATCAGAGTATCATTTTTATGTATTCACTGATCCAATTTACCTTAGTGACATAAATGATGCTCAATAAAAGCAATATATATGCCAAAAACAATATGAATGCCGTAAACTCCGCAATTCCATATAATTATAATGTCAGGTGTTTATTAAATAGATTTTATCAATAAATCCAAAAATTATTATACTAATGAGAATATTGCAAAGGCAACACCACAAATACGAGTATCAATTTTGCTCATGTTGATATACTTATTAATATAATATTGACACAACAAGTCCTAATTCTCCTTTTTGTTGAAGTAAAAATCCAATACAAAATTGTTATTTTTCTTAATCACCCTAAAACGATTGTGATAAACAATACAGCCTTACTCTTCTCGGCTCTTCCCTACAAAATTAAAAGTTGGTATAACACAAGTTCATGCTAATTAATTTTAATAGCCATACAAAATTTGCAAGCATACAATGCTTTTAACTTTTACATTCAGATTTAAAAAATAAAAACGATTATCTTTTAACTTATATAAAATTATTAATAATTTTATATTTTGTATAATAACTCTTCGATAAAACTCAAAAGCGTATCAATCATTACTCGATATCCGTTATCTATTTTCTAACCAAGCATTTTTGTAAAGATATTGTTAATTGATAAATATGCTCTAATTAATTTTACATACCATTTTAAAAATATTGTTTTAATGTAAGCGGTTAATGAACCACACATACTAAACAAACTCGTCATTTGCCATAGTAGCTTTTTCATTGGAGGGACTATGGAACAACAAAGTAAACGAGAATACTGGGCTGCAATTCTAGAGCAGCAACGACAAAGTAATTTAGGCATTAAGCAGTTTTGCTCGGAGCAAAACATAAGCTATCAGACTTTTCACTATTGGTCGAAAAAGCTCACGCAATCCGAGCCTGAAACCAGGGTTCAACCTATCGTGGTGACAGAGCCTACCGTGAGCACAAGTTGTGTTGTGTTAATTCTCAATAATGGCATTCGAGCAGAACTGCCGGCAACGCTTAGCTCGCAACAAATTAAGACTTGGTTTGAAGCGCTACAATGATACCAACAGGTAAGGTTTTCCTCATCTCTGGAGTCACGGACATGCGTAAGTCCATTAATGGACTATCGTTGATTGTCGCGGAGACTCTTGAGATGGATCCGTTTAGTGAGTCTTGGTTCATTTTCTGCAATCGTACCCGAGATAAATTGAAAATCTTGTTTTGGGATACTAATGGCTTCTGGCTGTACTATCGTCGCTTAGAAAAAGGGACCTTCAAGTGGCCAAGACCCAGTGAGGACGGAGCCATTCATATTACTAAGCAACAACTGGGTTGGCTTCTTTCGGGGTTAACGCTCGAACATGCCAAAGCTCATCGTCCACTTCATAATCTAGAAGTGTGACCGCTGATACTGATCGTCACGTTGGGCTTGAACGATCCTTTTTTGCTGTCATACTTAAGTCATTGAGATGACCAGAGCCCAGACATGACCGACCTCCCTGATGATATCGACCAGCTAAAAGCTATGCTGCTTGAGCTTCACCAACAGAACGAAGCAAAAGATAAACTCCTTGCGGCAAAGCAAGAGGAGGTTGCCGAGCTCAAAACCAAAATTGAGTTGTTGATTGAACAGCTCAATTTAAGTAAGTCAAAGCGCTTCTCATCACAAAGTGAAAAAATACCCAAAGGTACGTTTAACGAAGCGGAGCAACAAAAGAGTACGGCTAAATCCGACGACGACAAGAAAAAAACAGGCCGTAAGCCTTTTCCAAAAGAGCTCGAGCGTGAAGTTCATAAACATGAACTCAATGCCCCTTATTGCGACTGCTGCGACGAGCCTTTACATCAATGTGGTGTTGAAACTTCTGAAGAGCTGAAAATCATCCCACAGAAGGTTAGTGTTATACGTCACGAGCGAACCAAGTACGCTTGCCGGCAGTGTGAAAAAACACAGACTGAAACAAAGATTATCACAGCCCCAAAACCCGCAAGTATGATCCCTAAAAGCCTAGGGAGTGCAGATGCATTCGCCGCTGTAGTCACAGCAAAATACGTTGATGCTCTGCCACTCTATCGCCAAGTGGATATTCTCAATCGCTCTGGTATAGATATTAGCCGCGCTACACTGGCCAACTGGTGCGTTCAGTTAGGAAGCAAAGTGCAAGTCATTATTGATGCAATGAAAAGTGAGTTATTGAAAGAAAAGCTCATCTGCGCGGACGAAACCACTGTTCAAGTATTACGTGAAGAAGATAAGAAAGCACAATCTAAGTCATATATGTGGGTCTATCGTAGCGGTGAGTTCGTCAATAACCCAGTGGTTATCTACGACTATCAAGCCAGCCGCAGAGCAGAGTGCGTACAAGACTTTTTAGGTGGTTACTCTGGTTACTTGCTATCGGATGGCTACAGTGCATACGACAAACTTGAGGACGTGACTCAAGCTGCTTGCATGGCGCATGTACGCAGAAAGTTTACTGATGCTCAAAAAGCTTCACCATCAAAAAAAGCGGGCAAGCCAGAAAAAGCACTGAACTTTATTAGCAAACTATACGGTCTTGAAAAGAAAGCCAAAGGGCTTGACGCAAAATCTCGACACCAACTACGACAAGAAGAAGCCAAACCTATTTTAGATGAGTTCAAGCAATGGCTTGACAGTCAAAACGTTCTCCCTAAAGGATTACTTGGCAAAGCCATCACTTATACGCAAAACCAGTGGCCTAAGCTGCTTACCTACCTTGAAGACGGCGATATAAGTATCGACAACAATGTGACCGAACGAGATATAAGGCCGTTCACGACAGGTCGCAAAAATTGGATGTTCTCAACTTCGGTAGGCGGAGCAAAGGCGAGTGCAAACTTGTATAGCCTCGTGATGACTTGCCGCGCTAATGACATGAACCCTTATTATTACTTCCAACACCTGTTTACCGAGTTACCAAAACGAAGTCCGAAAGATGATGTGTCGGATCTCATGCCATGGAACGTAGAAATCAGTGAGGTTGAGTAAAGCTTTACTGGTTCATTAAGCGCTTACGTTTTAATGAAGACATTTGTTCTTTTATCTATTTTTTAAACTTCACATAATAAAAAATCCTAACCCAAAAAATGAGTTAGGATTTAATAAAATATATTCAGCATCATTATAAATGATACTGAATTATACTAATGAAGTATTATGCTCTTTTCATAAAATCAAAGAACTCTTCATTCGTTTTTGTCATCGCTAATTTACTGATAAGGAATTCCATCGCATCAATCTCTCCCATAGGATGAATGATTTTACGTAGGATCCACATTTTCTGTAATTCTTCTTGTGACGTCAGTAACTCTTCTTTACGCGTACCTGAACGGTTGTAATCAATAGCAGGGAATACACGTTTTTCTGCAATCTTACGAGACAGATGTAATTCCATGTTACCCGTTCCTTTAAACTCTTCGTAGATAACTTCGTCCATTTTTGAACCTGTATCAACAAGAGCAGTCGCAATGATAGTTAAACTACCACCTTCTTCAACATTACGCGCAGCACCGAAGAAACGCTTAGGACGGTGTAATGCGTTTGCATCAACCCCCCCAGTCAGTACTTTACCTGATGAAGGAACAACGGTGTTATAAGCACGCGCTAAACGAGTGATTGAATCCAGCAAAATAATAACATCTTTTTTATGCTCAACAAGACGTTTTGCTTTTTCAATAACCATTTCAGCAACTTGAACGTGACGTGCAGCAGGTTCATCAAAAGTCGAAGCAATAACTTCGCCTTTAACCAAACGCTGCATTTCTGTGACTTCTTCTGGACGCTCATCAATGAGCAATACCATCAGAACGCAATCTGGATAATTATGGGCAATATTGGCCGCGATATTTTGCAGCAACATTGTTTTACCCGCTTTCGGAGGAGCAACAATCAGACCACGTTGTCCACGACCAATTGGTGCCGCCAAATCTAATACACGCGCAGTTAAATCTTCAGTTGAACCATTACCACGCTCCATACGAAGACGATTATTAGCATGTAGTGGGGTTAAGTTTTCAAACAGAATTTTACTGCGGGCATTTTCAGGTTTATCAAAGTTAACTTCATTAACTTTTAATAATGCAAAATAACGTTCACCTTCTTTAGGAGGACGGATTTTTCCTGAAATGGTGTCACCGGTACGGAGGTTAAAGCGGCGGATTTGGCTGGGAGAAACGTAGATATCATCGGGACCTGCGAGGTAAGAACTGTCTGCTGAACGGAGGAAACCAAATCCATCCTGCAATATTTCCAGTACTCCATCGCCGAAAATATCTTCTCCACTTTTAGCATGCTGCTTCAAAATTGAGAAAATAATATCCTGCTTTCTCATACGGGCTAAGTTCTCTAGCCCCATGTTTTCGCCTAACGTAATCAATTCTGATACTGGCGTATTTTTTAATTCGGTAAGATTCATAATGGTGGGTTCTTTAACTCGGGGTAATTCTTAGACTATCAACGTAAATTGAAGACAACTTCATATTATAATATATCAAGATATATAAAATATCAGTGCCCGTTTAACTTTATATACCCATAATATTTCAAGCTACCGTTGGCTGACCCCAAGTCACATATTCTCTATGTTCCCCGAGCTATCTTCTAGCCGCTTACATGTAACTCAAACCACTTGGGTAAACGCCCCGTTAATCGCTATGACTTATTTGTTACTACTCATTATATAAACAGAAAACGATAAGTTATATACGAACAACAATGCGTAAAATTTTTTTGCGCTCAATGACTGCTAAGGCTTTTCTAACATATCGCAACAACACGTTTAAACAATCAGCGGCTTATTATTAGAAATGAAAACAACATTAGCAATAGTTTTTTATCAATTTAAGGTAATGTTTACCTTAATACGACAAATACTCAATAAAGTAGCTTTAAACGACATAATCTTAGTAAGGAAACGGCGGTAAGCTAACAATCATATAGTTAAGTCTTAAATGTAATCGACGACTTAAATAATTTCTGAGTATAAATCCACAATTTAAAAGCACTAAAACACAAATTCAATACTAACAGAGCGCTTTCGTTAGATTAGAAAATTAAAGTGCCAATCTAGTTTGAACTACTGATAACTTAAGCTTATCTTTAACTGATACTATAAATACCAAGAATAGAATCATTGAAAACTAAAGGTACAACAACTGAATTGATAAAACAGACCACTAAGATAAGAGCAACAGATTACAACGTAATTCATACGAGTGCTATATGAGGATTTGTGATAACTTATCATGCTTGAGTAAGAACGTCTAGCGGTCTATCCCATAAAATATAGGCGTCGCTAGACGTTATTTATTACACTGTGATGATAAATTACAGATTTTCGTCTAAAAATTCTTTTAACTGAGTTTTAGATAACGCACCAACTTTAGTTGCAGCAACGCTACCATTTTTAAATAATAGTAGCGTTGGGATGCCACGGATCCCATATTTTGGCGCCGTTGCAGGATTATCATCAATATTCAGTTTTGCAATGGTTAGTTTGCCTGTATATTCATCAGAAATTTCATCAAGTATCGGTGCAATCATTTTACAAGGACCACACCATGGCGCCCAGAAATCAACAAGAACAGGTGAATTGGCATTTAGTACATCACTTGCAAAGCTCGCATCCGTTATATGAATAATTTTGCTCATCTTCTACTCCAAAGGGTCATCTTTTGTAGACTTAGTGTAACATTATTGGTAGCAGTATGCTTTCTTTCAAAAGATACAATTTCGTAAACCAACCGTTAACTGATATTCTACTATACTATGAGTAAAGCACACTTGACAGAAAAGAAGTTTTCCGACTTCGCCTTGCACCCAAAAGTCATTGAAGCATTGAATAAAAAAGGCTTCAATTTTTGCACGCCTATACAGGCGTCTACCTTGCCTTTCACTGTCGAAGGCAAAGATGTTGCGGGGCAAGCGCAAACAGGTACTGGTAAAACGTTAGCATTTTTAACGTCGACATTTCACTATTTATTAACTCACCCAGCAATTGAGGGTAAAAAAGTCAATCAACCTCGTGCGCTTATTATGGCTCCAACACGAGAATTGGCTGTACAAATCTACTCAGATGCTAAAGAACTGGCAGAGTATACCGGCTTAAAAATGGGTCTTGCTTATGGTGGCGATGGCTACGACGAGCAATTAAAGGTTCTACAAAACGGTGTCGATATTCTTATCGGTACAACGGGTCGTTTGATTGATTATGCAAAACAAGATTACATTGACTTAAGCGCAATTCAAGTTGTCGTGCTTGATGAAGCGGATCGTATGTATGATCTTGGATTTATTAAAGATATTCGTTGGCTTTTCCGCCGTATTCCTGCGGTCACAGAAAGGCTAAACCTGCTATTTTCAGCAACCCTTTCTTATCGTGTAAGAGAATTGGCTTTTGAGCAGATGAATAATCCTGAATATGTTGAAGTTGAACCATTGCAAAAAACAGGTCATCGCATTAAAGAAGAGCTATTTTATCCTTCAAACGAAGAGAAAATGCGCTTATTACAAACGCTACTGGAAGAAGAGTGGCCTGAGCGGTGTATTATTTTTGCCAACACCAAGCATCGTTGTGATGATATTTGGGCACACCTTGCTGCTGATGGGCACCGAGTTGGCTTATTAACAGGAGATGTGGCGCAGAAAAAACGTCTACGGATCTTAGAAGATTTCACTCAAGGTAATATTGATATTCTGGTTGCTACGGATGTCGCGGCTCGTGGTTTACATATCCCTTCCGTTACGCACGTCTTTAACTATGATTTACCTGATGATTGCGAAGATTATGTGCACCGTATCGGACGCACAGGGCGTGCTGGCGAAAGTGGTTTTTCAATCAGCCTTGCTTGTGAAGAATATTCATTAAATTTACCTGCAATTGAAGAATATATTCAACATTCAATTCCAGTAAGTAAATATAATAGTGAAGCGCTACTGGCCGATCTCCCAGCACCAAAACGTCGTCATCGTCCACGTCCTGGAGGCCCGCGTCGCAATTCAAATTCACCGCGTCGCCATAATGGCCCACGTAATAACCATAAACGCCCAAGCTAAGTGATAAAGATATGCTGAAATCATCTTCTCTCTATGCTGCAATTGATTTAGGCTCTAACAGTTTTCATATGTTAGTCGTGCGTGAAATTGCAGGTAGCATTCAGATAATTTCTAGGATTAAACGCAAAGTACGTTTGGCTGCTGGTCTTGATAGCAACAACATGTTATCCGAGCAAGCAATGGAAAGAGGTTGGCAATGTCTGCGCCTTTTTTCAGAGCATTTACAAGATATTCCTTCATCGCAAATTCGAGTTGTTGCCACTGCAACATTACGGTTAGCTAAAAATGCGGATATTTTTGTTGAAAAAGCCAATCAAATTCTAGGGAATACTGTAAAAATCATTCAGGGAGAAGAAGAAGCACGTCTTATTTATCAAGGTGTTGCTCATACCACAGGTGGCCCAGAACAACGTTTAGTTGTTGACATCGGCGGCGGTAGCACCGAACTTGTTACAGGCAATGGCGCAAAAGCACAACAACTTTTCAGCCTTGAAATGGGTTGTGTTACTTGGCTTGAACGCTATTTCAATGACCGCTCACTGACTGAAGAAAATTTTGCCCAAGCGCAAGCAGCTGCACATGCCGTTATCGCCCCCGTCGCTGACACATTAAAAGCGCATGGTTGGAAAATTTGCGTTGGCGCATCAGGAACGGTTCAAGCAATCCAAGAAATTATGATTGCACAAGGCATGGATGAGTTAATCACTCTCAACAAACTCCAGCAACTCAAACATAAAGCAATTCAATGTAATAAGCTTGAAGAGCTTGAAATTGATGGCTTAACATTTGAAAGAGCGCTGGTTTTCCCAAGTGGATTAGCCATTCTTATTGCCATTTTCGAAGCACTTGAAATTGAGAATATGACTTTAGCCGGTGGAGCACTGCGTGAAGGGTTAGTCTACGGCATGTTAGAATTGCCTATTGAGCAAGATATTCGCGCCCGCACATTGCGAAATATTCAAAGACGTTTTCAAGTTGATATTGAACAAGCCGCCCGAGTGCGTCAATTGGCTGAATATTTTTTCTTACAAGTATCAAAAGATTGGGAACTGGATTTACGCTGTCGTGATTTATTATCAAGTGCTTGCGCGTTACATGAAATTGGTCTAAGTATTGATTTTCGCAAAGGCCCAGAACACGCAAGCTACCTTATCACCAACCTTGATTTACCGGGCTTTACGCCTGCACAAAAACGGTTACTTGCAGCGTTGCTAAGAAACCAACAAGGCCCGATAGATTTAACCACTCTCAATCAACAAAATGCATTACCTATGCAGCAGGCTTATGCATTGTGTCGGCTCTTACGTTTAGCCATTATTTTTGCTAGCCGCCGCCGTGATGATACCCTTCCTGCTCTAAGACTCAATGCAAAAGCCCTTATCCTCAGCATTACATTGCCTCATCAATGGCTTACTGAGCATCCTTTACGGGCTGAAAATTTACAACAAGAAGTTCAGTGGCAAGGCTATGTTAATTGGCCGCTTGAACTTGAAGAACGTAATAGTTCAAATAGCTAATCTTCGCCTCATACGGCTCTGTTTATCTAAGCCGTATGAGGCGAAATTCTCCTACCACTAGCTTTTTTTATTTAATCCTAAACGCGCTTTAATATCCGCCAATGCAGACTGCCCTTTTTGCATGCGCTCTTCTGCGCTAACCACTTTACGCTGTTGTTCCCACACCAAGTCATCTTGAGGTAATTCCATCAAAAAACGGCTTAATTCAGGCCGGATCAATTCCCCATATTGGCGGCGTTCACGGCAATGGGAAAAAAAGAGCTCTCGCTGCGCTCGAGTAATGCCCACATAAGCTAATCGGCGCTCTTCTTCTATATTATCTTCATCAATACTGCTCTGGTGAGGCAACAATCCTTCTTCCATTCCGACGAGAAAAACATACGGAAACTCTAACCCTTTGGAAGCATGTAGCGTCATTAATTGTACTTGGTCTGAATCTTCATCATCTTCTCCGCGCTCCATCATGTCTCGCAATGTAAAACGGGTGACCACTTGGCTAAGTGACATAGGTTCATTCAAGTCATCTCCTTCAACCATTTCACTCATCCAAGAAAACAGTTGATTGACATTTTTCATGCGCATTTCAGCCGCTTTAGCACTTGCAGATGTTTCATAAAGCCAGCTTTCATAATCCATTTCACGTAATAGATCACGCACAGCCAATAAAGGTTCGCGCTCAGATTGCTGCACAATTTTGTCTATCCAATGAGTAAAATGCTGAAGTGCAGCTAGCCCTTTACCTGTTAAAGTTTGCTCTAAGCCAAAATCAAAGCTCGCCTGATAAAGGCTTTTCCCCCGTTGATTTGCCCAATCACCTAGTTTCTGAATTGTTTTAGGACCGATTTCTCTGCGCGGCGTATTCACTATTCGCAAAAATGCACTATCATCTTCAGGATTGGTGATCACTCGTAAATAAGCCAATAAGTCCTTGATTTCAGGTCTGGAGAAAAAGGAAGTCCCCCCTGAAATACGATAAGGAATACGGTTTTGGATCAACATTTTTTCAAAAATGCGTGATTGATGATTGCCGCGATATAAAATGGCGTAATCTTTATATTGTGTTTTATTGATAAAATGGTGAGCAATTAACTCACCAATCACTTTTTCCGCTTCGTGATCTTCATTATTTGCCGTTAAAACTTTCAACGGCGCACCTTGTCCCAATTCCGAAAATAACTTTTTCTCAAATACATGAGGATTATTTTCAATCAAGATATTAGCAGCTTTCAATATGCGCTCTGATGAGCGGTAATTTTGCTCTAATTTGATGACTTGAAGATGAGGAAAATCTTGGCTAAGTAATACTAAATTTTGTGGGCGAGCACCACGCCAAGAATAAATTGATTGGTCATCATCCCCAACAACCGTAAAACGAGCACGTCGGCCAACGAGTAATTTAACCAATTGGTATTGGCTAGTATTGGTATCTTGATATTCATCCACCAGCAAATAGCGGATCTTGTTCTGCCAACGTTCTCTCACTTCTTCATTGTGATATAAAAGTTGGGTTGGTTTACTAATAAGATCATCAAAATCAAGGACATTACAGCTTTTTAAATGTAATTCATACCGACGATAACATTCAGCAAAATGATGTTCTTTTTCGCCTCTGGCTTGCCCAATCACCTGTTCAGGTGATAACAGATCATTTTTCCAATTGGAGATCGCCGTGATCAACTGCTGTAAGAGATCTTTATCTTCTTCAAGTAGATCAAATGTCAGCTCTTTTAATAATGCCATTTGGTCTTGATCATCAAACAAAGAGAAATTCGCTTTGATCCCTAACGCTTTATATTCACGCTTAATAATTTCCAATCCCAATGTATGGAAGGTGGAAATGATAAGACCCCGAGCTTCTTTTCGGCCTAAAGTATGCGCAACACGCTCTTTCATCTCTCTTGCGGCTTTATTGGTAAATGTTACCGCAGCAATTTGCCTTGGCTGATAACCACATTGACGAATCAAATAAGCAATTTTATTGGTAATAACGCGCGTTTTACCTGAGCCTGCCCCCGCTAAGACAAGGCAAGGACCTTCCACAAATTCAACAGCTTGTTGCTGGCTTGGATTTAATCGCATGGTTTCTCTAAATAAGGTGATTTGCAAAAAGACATATTGATGAGGATTGTAGCAGAAAGCAGGCTGTGCATAAAAAGAAGTCAGCTGTCAGTCATGATTTAAAATTTGCTTAAGCTTAACATAATCTGTAATTAATGAGTTCCCAGCACGCATTCACAAAGCTAGATATAATAAAAAACCGCACTCCCCAAAGAAGAGTACGGTTTATTTTATTCAACTGATTTTGTAGGCTTGATTATCCTACTTGAATGCGTTTCATATCAGTCATATATCCGCGTAAAGTTTTACCAATGACTTCAATTGGATGGTTACGAATCGCTTCATTGACATCACGCAACTGTGCATTATCTGTACCATTGTCAGCTACTGGTTTTGCCAAATCGCCCGCTTGGATTTTGCTCATGAAATCTTTCAGCATAGGTACAACCGCAAATGAGAACAGATAGTTACCGTATTCTGCTGTATCTGAAATAACAACGTTCATTTCATACAGACGTTTACGCGCAATGGTATTAGCAATCAATGGCAATTCATGCAGTGACTCATAATAGGCAGATTCTTCCAGAATACCAGCTTCCAACATGGTTTCAAATGCCAATTCAACACCCGCTTTAACCATAGCGACTAGCAATACGCCATGATCAAAATATTCTTGCTCTGCGATTTTATCCGCATATTCAGGATAATTCTCAAATGGCGTTTTACCCGTTTCTTCACGCCAAGTCAGCAGATTTTTATCATTATTTGCCCAGTCAGCCATCATGGTTGCTGAAAACTCACCAGAAATAATGTCATCCATATGTTTTTGGAACAGAGGAGCCATAATTGTCTTCAGTTCTTCAGATAATGCATAAGCACGCAGTTTCGCTGGGTTAGACAAGCGATCCATCATCAACGTGATACCGCCTTGTTTCAGCGCTTCTGTGATAGTTTCCCATCCAAACTGAATTAATTTTCCTGCATATCCAGGTTCAACACCGTCGGCAACCATTTTGTCATAGCAAAGCAGTGCGCCAGCTTGCAACATACCACAAAGGATAGTTTGTTCACCCATTAAGTCAGACTTAACTTCTGCAACAAATGAAGACTCAAGAACACCTGCGCGATGACCGCCAGTCGCTGCTGCCCATGCTTTCGCAATGGCCATACCTTCGCCTTTTGGATCATTTTCAGGGTGAACAGCAATTAAGGTTGGAACACCAAAGCCACGTTTGTATTCTTCGCGAACTTCCGTTCCTGGGCATTTTGGCGCAACCATCACAACTGTAATATCTTTACGGATTTCTTCACCAACTTCGACAATGTTAAAACCATGAGAATAACCCAGTGCTGCACCTTGTTTCATCAGTGGCTGAACAGCGCGAACAACGGCTGAATGCTGTTTGTCCGGCGTTAAGTTAATCACTAAATCTGCTTCTGGGATCAGCTCTTCATAAGTGCCAACTTTGAAACCATTTTCAGTTGCTTTGCGCCATGATGCACGTTTTTGTTCAATAGCTTCTGGGCGTAACGCATAAGCAATATCTAAACCTGAATCACGCATGTTCAGACCTTGGTTTAGACCTTGTGCACCACAACCGACGATGACGATTTTTTTACCTTTCAGGTATCCAGCTTCATCCGCAAATTCTTCGCGATTCATGAAACGGCACTTGCCTAATTGATCCAACTGCTGACGCAGATTCAATGTATTAAAATAATTCGCCATTGTCTTACCCCATTGTTCTGTTGTGTTCGTTATTTCAGGTCCTGTATTGGCCTGTCGCTATTATTAGCGTTTATGGTTTTACTATATGCGATGATTTGCATTGCTTAAATTGATATATTAACAATACAATGTTGCAAATAATGCAATATTGTTTTTTTCTTGCCACTGAGATTTCAAATGGATATTCGTGATTTAAAATTGTTCTTACATTTAGCCGAAAGTTGCCACTTTGGCCGAACCTCAAAGGCCATGTATGTCAGCCCTTCCACTTTATCAAGACAAATACAACGCCTTGAAGAACAACTCGGCCATCCCTTATTTATTCGGGATAACCGCTCTGTAAAACTCACTCAAGCAGGTGAACATGTTAAACAATTTGCCCAGCAAACCCTTTTACAATATCAACAGCTCCAGCATGTGCTAAATCAACAAAGCCCATCACTCTCGGGAGAATTACGACTTTTTTGCTCAGTAACCGCAGCCTATAGTCATTTACCACAAATTTTAGATAAGTTCCGAGCGCTACATCCACTCGTTGAAATTAAATTAACCACCGGTGATGCCGCAGATGCTGTCGATAAAATTGAAACACAAGAAGCTGATCTTGGCATTGCAGGAAAACCCGAGCGACTGCCTGATAATGTCCAATTCACCAAAATTGGTGAAATTCCCTTAGCCTTAATCGCCCCAGCTTTACCTTGTGCTGTGCGCTCAATGGCAACTGATGAACAACCAGACTGGGCAACTATCCCTTTTATCCTGCCTGAACACGGCCCATCAAGAAAACGCATAGAATTATGGTTTCGCCGACATCACATTAATAACCCAGTTATTTATGCCACCGTTTCAGGGCATGAAGCTATTGTCTCAATGGTGGCGCTTGGCTGCGGAATTGCACTTATTCCAAGCGTAGTTGTTGATAACAGCCCCGAACCTGTACGTAGCCGTATCTTACAATTAGACAATATTTCGTTAGTTGAACCCTTTGAGCTAGGCGTTTGCCTACTAAGCAAACGCCTAAATGAACCATTGATTAAAGCGTTTTGGCAATTATTACCAGAAAACTCAATCTAATGTCTGTTGGCTATTTTGTGGCGCTAGGAAAAAACGAAATGATGGATTCCCTGTTTCATCATGATATTCATAACCTAGCGCATCAAGATGTCTATCAAACCGCACTTCTGGACCTGATAGCTCAAAAGCCGCCAGTACGCGCCCATAATCAGTACCATGGCTACGATAATGAAATAGCGTGATATTCCAATGTGTTCCTAATGTTTCTAAGAACCGTAACAATGCACCCGGTGATTCAGGAAATTCAAAGCTGTAAAGGCGTTCATCCAATGGCTTCGATGGGCGTCCACCAATCATATAACGGACGTGCAATTTTGCCATCTCATCATCAGAAAGATCAGCGACCTCATAGCCGTTTTGTTGCAGATCTTGAATGATCTCAAGTCGCTCAGCTTCACCACTTAACCTTACCCCGACAAAAATACACGCGCGTTCAGGATCTGCATCTGTATAGCGATAATTAAATTCGGTAATAGCACGGTGTCCTAATAGCTGACAAAAACGTAAGAAACTGCCTTTTTGTTCAGGGATTGTGACAGCAAGAAGTGCTTCACGTTTTTCACCAATTTCACATCGCTCAGACACATAGCGCAATCCATGAAAATTCATGTTTGCGCCAGATAAAATATGCGCTAAGCGTTCACCTTTAATATTATGTTGCTGAACATATTTTTTTAGCCCTGCAAGAGCTAAAGCCCCTGATGGCTCAGCAATAGCACGCACATCTTCAAAGATATCTTTTAGTGCGGCACAAATCGCATCACTATCAACGGTGATCACATCATCTACATATTGCTGGCAAAGACGGAAAGTTTCATCTCCAATGCGTTTAACAGCCACACCTTCAGCAAATAACCCAACACGCGGTAAATCTACTGGGTGTCCCGCATCTAATGCCGCCTTTAAGCAAGCTGCGTCTTCCGCTTCAACACCAATAATTTTAATTTCAGGCATCAACTGTTTGATTAAAACTGCAACACCCGCAATCAAACCGCCGCCGCCAACTGGAATAAATATTCGATCTAGATGAGCATCTTGCTGTAATAATTCGAGTGCAATTGTTGCTTGCCCCGCAATAACCGAAGGATGATCAAATGGTGGCACAAAGGTGTAACCTTCTTTTTCTGCCATTTCAATCGCTTTTGCTTTGGCTTCATCAAAATTAGCACCATACAAAATAGCTTCACCACCAAAGTTACGAACCGCATCAACTTTGATATCTGCGGTTGCAACAGGCATCACTATTTTGGCTTTAATACCCACTCGATTTGCCGATAAAGCAACACCTTGCGCATGATTTCCTGCTGAAGCGGTTACAACACCTTTTGCTTTTTGTTCCGCCGTTAAGCCGACAATCATTGCGTAAGCGCCACGTAACTTAAAGCTATGAACAGGCTGTCTATCTTCACGTTTTACTAAAATCGTGTTGCCTACTCTTGCTGAAAGTTTATCCATTTTTKGTAACGGTGTTACTTGAGCGACTTCATAAACGGGCGCACTCAAAGCCGCTTTTAAATAATCAGACCCTGAAGGTGCCGAAGGTAGAGGTTTTGCAGCAGCCACAATCAACCTCCAAGCTTAGATTTATCACGCACAGCACCTTTATCTGCGCTTGTCGCAAGAGAAGCATAAGCACGGAGAGCAAATGAGACTTCACGCTGGCGATTACGTGGAGTGTATGCTTTTTCACCACGAGCAAGTTCTGCATCACGGCGCTGATTCAGTTCATTGTCATCAACATCTAGCTTTATCGTTCGCTTAGGAATATCAATATCAATGATATCTCCATCATGAACTAAGGCTATTAAGCCACCACTTGCTGCTTCTGGCGAAATATGACCAATCGACAGCCCTGAACTTCCTCCAGAAAAACGACCATCTGTAATCAGCGCGCAACTCTTACCTAAACCCATCGATTTTAGGTATGAGGTCGGATATAACATTTCTTGCATACCTGGGCCACCTTTTGGTCCCTCGTAGCGAATAACAACAACATCACCTTCAACAACTTTCCCACCAAGAATGGCTTCAACTGCATCATCTTGGCTTTCAAAAACTTTAGCAGGACCACGGAAAACGAGACTTCCTTCATCAACACCCGCTGTTTTTACAATACAACCATCTTCTGCAATATTCCCTGCCAAGACAGCTAAACCACCATCTAAACTATAAGCATGCTCAATATTCCGGATACAGCCATTTTCTCTGTCAGTATCAAGCGATGGCCAACGACAATTTTGTGAGAAAGCTTGAGTAGTACGAATTCCCGCAGGTCCCGCAGAAAACATTGATTTAACCTTCTCATCTTTTGTCAGCATGACATCATACTGCTCAAGAGTCTGTTGAAAGGTGAGTCCTAAAATATTGGTGACATTTTCTCGCAGTAACCCTGCACGGCTCAGCTCACCTAAAATACCAATTACACCACCAGCACGGTGGACATCTTCCATATGATATTTTTGTGTACTCGGTGCAACTTTGCATAAATGGGGAACTTGACGAGACAGGCGGTCAATATCTTCCATTGTGAAATCAACTTCAGCTTCTTGCGCTGCCGCTAGCAAATGCAAAACAGTATTGGTCGATCCACCCATAGCAATATCTAATATCATTGCATTTTCAAATGCTGCTTTATTGGCAATATTGCGTGGCAATGCGCTTTCATCATCTTGCTCGTAGTAACGTTTTGTTAATTCAACAATGCGCTTTCCAGCATTAAGAAATAAATTTTTGCGATCAGCATGCGTTGCCAATAAAGAACCATTCCCCGGTTGAGATAATCCAAGCGCTTCCGTTAAACAGTTCATTGAGTTAGCGGTAAACATACCCGAACAAGAGCCACACGTTGGGCAAGCTGAACGTTCGATTTGCTCACTATCGGCATCACTCACATTAGGATTAGCACCTTGGATCATGGCATCAACCAAGTCTAATTTGATTATTTGATCAGAAAGTTTGGTTTTTCCCGCTTCCATCGGGCCACCAGAAACAAAAATCACGGGAATATTGAGGCGCAGTGATGCCATTAACATGCCTGGAGTGATCTTATCGCAGTTAGAAATACACACCATTGCATCCGCACAGTGAGCATTAACCATATACTCGACAGAATCAGCAATCAGCTCTCTTGATGGCAATGAGTAGAGCATTCCACCATGCCCCATTGCAATACCATCATCAACCGCAATGGTATTGAACTCTTTTGCTATGCCACCGGAAGCTTCAATTTGCTCTGCAACCAGTTTACCAAGATCACGCAAATGAACATGCCCCGGTACAAATTGAGTAAATGAGTTCACAACTGCAATAATTGGCTTGCCAAAATCAGCATCTGTCACTCCTGTTGCACGCCACAATGCGCGGGCTCCTGCCATATTACGACCATGAGTTGTCGTTGCTGAACGGTACTTAGGCATATCTTTACTCCCGTGTTTTAAAACAGGCGGGGAACGACCGCCTGTAAATGTGTTTATTATTCGTTATTGAGGGTTAACTGGATCTAACCAGCCCCATTTATCTTCTGTCGTTCCATCAAACAGACCAAAGAATGCTTGCTGGATTTTTTTCGTCACAGGGCCACAGCGGCCGATACCAATTTGAATACCATCAACGCTACGCACTGGTGTAATTTCTGCCGCAGTTCCTGTCATAAAGACTTCATCTGCAAGATAGAGGGATTCGCGTGATAGTGTTTGCTCACGTACTTCAAGACCAAGATCTTTTGCTAAAGTTAAAATAGCATCACGAGTGATCCCTGGAAGCGCAGAAGAGGTAAATGGTGGCGTGAACAAAATGCCGTCTTTAACTTCAAAGATATTCTCACCCGCACCTTCAGATAAATAACCATGAACATCCAAAGCAATCCCTTCTTGGTAACCATGGCGGCGCGCTTCACTCCCCACAAGTAAAGAAGAGAGATAATTGCCGCCCGCTTTTGCACCTGTTGGAATTGTATTTGCTGCAACACGATTCCAAGATGACACCATGGCATCAATACCTTGGTCTAAAGCTTCCTCACCCAAATAAGCACCCCAAGGGAATGCTGCCATGATGACATCAGTAGTATAACCATCCGGTGGATTCACCCCCATGCCAACATCACCGATAAAGACCAGTGGACGAATGTAAGCACTAACTAAGTTATTTTTACGTAGCGTTTCACGGCAAGCTTCCATCAGTTCATCAACGCTATAGCTGACAGGCATGCGGTAAATTTTTGCGGAATCACGCAGGCGTTGCATATGCTCACGGTGGCGAAATACAACAGGGCCTTTGTGAGAATCATAACAACGGACGCCTTCAAATACAGAAGTTCCATAATGCAGCGCGTGCGACATTACGTGAACTTTTGCATCTGCCCATGGCGTCATTTCACCGTTAAACCAAATAAAGTCAGCTTTCTTAGTCATTTTATCTATTTCCTTACATTGCACTCTGAGTGCGTAATAGTCGTGATTCTTGTTCTCGTATTTCAACTTCTGAAACATCCGATAATTTTGTTAACTGCGCATAAAGCTGAGTTAACGGGCGCTGGCTGTTTACAGTCATTTCAATATTAACATTATCACCATCTGGCATATGATCCATAGTCATTGAGCTGATTTGGAATCCACGATGGCGAGTGACGCGTAATATACGCTCTAAAACCTCTGGACGGAAACGAGCCAATATTGCGAGTTGATGTTGCATCATAACGGTTTCTCCATCATTTTTTCATTACTAGCCCCTGGTGGAACCAATGGCCAGACATTTTCTAATTCATTTATTGAGACCTGTAATAAATAAGCACCTTCACTATTGAAGAATTCATCCAGCGCCGCATCGACTTCTGACTTTGTTGTGATCCTGCGCCCTGGAATATCAAAAGCGCTCGCCAATGCGACAAAGTCAGGATTATCAGTCAAGATTGTTTCACTATAGCGTTGCTCAAAAAATAGCTCTTGCCATTGGCGAACCATACCTAACCGTTGGTTATCTAATAACAAAATTTTAACGGGTAATTTTTTACGTTTGATAGTGCCGAGTTCTTGTACATTCATCATGAAAGAACCGTCACCCGAAACACAAATAACCGTATCATTAGGGCGAGCAACTTGAGCACCAATTGCAGCAGGAATACCAAAACCCATGGTGCCTAAACCACTTGAAGTAATAAAATTTTCGGGTGCTTTGATCCCTAAATGTTGTGCTGACCACATTTGATGTTGCCCAACATCCGTTGTAATAACTGTATTGGTATTCATGCGATCTGAGAGTTGTTTCAACAGCAGTGGTGCATAAATTGCCTCACCTGGATGATCATATCGCCAGCCAAATTCATTTTTTAAATTCTGAACTTCTTGCAGCCATGGTGTGATTGATTTTTTCATCATCAATTCAGGTAATAATGCTTTTGCATCGCCCCATAAAGCTACATGTGTTTGTCGTAATTTATCCAGTTCTACATGGTCAATATCGATATGAATGACCTTTGCATTTGGTGCAAAAGTATTCAATTTACCCGTAACTCTGTCATCAAATCGCGCACCGACTGCCAATAATAAATCGCAGCGTTGCACTGCAAAGTTAGCGGCTTTTGTGCCGTGCATGCCCAGCATCCCAAGATAACCACTCTCAGAAGGAGAAACCGCACCTAACCCTTTTAATGTCACAACAGAAGGAATGCCTGTGTAAGCAATAAACTCTCTTAACTGCGATACGGCTCCAGACATTCCGACACCGCCACCAATATATAACATCGGTTTTTCTGATTGCGCCAAGAGTGCCCGAGCTTGATTAATTTCATCAAACTGTATAGGTAAATCTTGTTCTACAGGCATGAGAAATGGTGATAGTTCCGCTTGTTGTAGCTGAATATCTTTCGGAATATCAATCAGTACAGGTCCTGGTCGACCGCTATTTGCGATTGCGAAAGCTTCAGCAACAATGCGAGGTAAATCGTCAATAGATTCAACTAAAAAACTATGTTTGGTGCAGGCAAGAGACAGCCCTAATACATCAATTTCTTGAAAAGCATCCGTACCAATAAAATCAGAACTTACTTGGCCGGTGATAGCAACAACAGGAACTGAATCCAATAATGCATCCGCTAAGCCTGTAATTAAATTTGTTGCGCCAGGCCCAGATGTTGCAATACAAACCCCTGTCTTCAATGTTGAGCGAGCATAGCCGATTGCCGCGATAACAGCACCTTGCTCATGGCGGCAAAGCAAATGTTCAACACCACCATCATACAATGCATCATAAACTGGCATAATCGCACCGCCAGGATAGCCAAAAACGGTATCTACACCTTGCGTTCGTAATGCTTGTACTAACCACTGTGCCCCATTCATAACTCGCTCCTATCTTCCCGTCTGATTTATTTTTATTTATTGTGTTTTGTGATGTTGAGAAATTGAGTGCCAAAAAAAACCCCGCGCCTTTCGGTGCGGGGTTCTCGTGAGATCTGGCTACTATTTTAGCCTTCGTCGTCCAAGTGCAGCCCCACACGGTGGGATAATAATCACCACCACGCTAATAATAATTAGGCTAATCACTCGGAGGAATGCGTTCATGTGTTTTGTCTTTTCAACTTTATTCGTTATCGTTATTAAAGAGGTACCATTTTAATTTAATTTTGACAACTTTTATTTTATATTTTTTTATGAACTTAAATGAATTTCATTAAGAATCATATCATTACAAAGATATTAGAGTAAATAACTGGTTTATTAAGATAAAAATAGTAAATATCTTTAATAAATAAATAATTATTGGCTCAATATTCCAATATAAAAAATCATCTCAGTTAAGAAAATCCTCAACTTATAAATAAATAATTTTTAATATTAATCGTAATACTAAAAATTATTCCCATTAAAATAATTTATTGATTTTAATGTATTTTGCGAGCACTTTCGCAAAAAAATGTCATCGAATTATCTCTATAAATATTATCTTCAAACCCCGTCACACATTTAAATCACAAGGTTGAAGTCATCATCTTATCAACAGAATATTACTCTGTTTATTTTAATGAGGAAGATTATGGCATTAGCTATCGTATTCACAAGAGCATCTATCGGAATTAGTGCTCCACTTGTCAGTGTCGAGGCTCATATCAGCAAAGGACTGCCAAGTTTAACACTCGTCGGATTACCCGAAACAGCAGTTAAAGAATCAAGAGACAGAGTTCGTAGCGCTTTACTCAATAGTGGTTTTGACTACCCTACAAAAAAAATGACGATTAACTTAGCACCAGCAGACCTGCCAAAGGAAGGAGGCCGCTATGATCTCGCTATTGCGATTGCCATCCTTGCGGCTTCAGGACAAATTCCAAACAAATTATTGGGTCAATTTGAATTTCTTGGTGAACTCGCGCTATCAGGTGAAATACGTCATGTTACTGGCGCAATACCCGCAGCTCAAGCAGCATTGAAAGAAACAAGACAGCTTATTCTTTCTGCCCAAAATCAACATGAATTGAATCTATTACCTGATGATAGCGTTAAATTTAGTCAATCTTTATTAGAAATTAGCCATTTTCTACATGAAAAAATAACGCTTTTATCTAATCTACATCCGACTGAAATCCCAGAACCACCAAATATTGAAGGAAATATCAGTGATATTATTGGTCAAGAACAAGGTAAAAGAGCACTTGAAATTTGTGCAAGTGGAGGACATAACTTACTGTTATTAGGGCCGCCAGGAACAGGTAAAACAATGCTTGCTAGTCGGCTTATCACTTTGTTGCCCTCACTCACTTCCCAAGAGGCTCTCGAGGTTGCTTCACTACATAGTTTATGCAATAACAACCCTCAAGAATATTACTGGCCATCTAGGCCGTTTAGAGCACCACATCATTGTGCATCAATGGCAGCACTAGTTGGCGGCGGCAGTTTACCAAAACCTGGGGAGATATCGCTTTCACATAATGGCATTCTATTTCTTGATGAGCTGCCAGAATTTAGTCGCTCTGTACTAGATGCATTAAGAGAACCATTAGAATCAAAACAGATCATTATTTCTAGGGCAAAAGCTAAGGTCTGTTTTCCGGCAAATTTTCAGCTTATTGCGGCATTAAACCCAAGCCCAACAGGTCACTATCAAGGGGAAAATAGCCGCTGTTCACCCACTAAAATTCTTCGTTACCTTGCTCGAATTTCAGGGCCCTTTCTTGATAGATTTGATTTATCGATTGAAATACCACTTCTTCCATTCGGCACATTAAGTCACCAACAGCACCAAAGTGAAACAAGTGAACAAATACGCGCCCGCGTCGTGCTAGCAAGAGAAAAGCAAATAGATAGAATAGGTAAACTAAATTGCCAATTATCGCCAAAAGAAACCACAAGATTATGCCAACTCAGCACAAAAGATGCTCTTTTTTTAGAACATGCTCTTAATAAACTTGGGTTATCTATTCGTGCTTGGCATCGCATATTGAGAGTGGCAAGAACAATCGCAGATCTTAATGAATCGATTAATATTGAAAAAAGACATTTATTGGAGGCATTGGGATACCGAGCAATGGATAAGCTATTGCTTCATTTGCAAAAACAAGTAAGCTAAATTACGAAAAGGTAAAACAGTAAACTGTAGATAAAAAATAAGGAGCTAAAGCCCCTTATTAAATATATTGATGATATTAATCATCTGTATCTGTATAGTCTTCTGACGGATCAATCTGTGGTTTACCGCCAGATAAAGTATGAAAGCGTTTCGGACGGTTTATACGATTAGAATATTTAACCCATACTTTTTCTTCAGGAGTTACAGGTTCTCTCTCGCCACGACAAACAGCAACAAACAGTTCTTCGATATCTGTTTGCGGTGTACGTTTGCCAGAATCAAGTTCGTTAAATGCTTGACCATGACGTTCGAGCAATTGAGCTTCCTTGATGGTGAAATCACCATGACGAGAAAAGCCACGTGGGTAATGTTTATTATCAAAAAAACGATTAGTCGTGATGAAGCTTTCAGCCATCTGACACACTCCTAAACTTATTGCTATCAACTCGTTATGGCGCGGAGTATTAGACAGCATTGACAATCTGTAAAACAAAACATTTAAATCATCACGACAAAAAATATTGGAGATGTATGTGGATACCGAGTTATTGAAAACTTTTTTGGAGGTCAGTAGAACCAGACACTTTGGCCGAGCCGCGGAATCGCTCTATTTGACACAATCTGCTGTGAGCTTTCGGATCAGGCAATTAGAAACACAACTAGGTACAAATCTATTTACTCGACACCGTAATAATATCAGGCTAACAGCAGCCGGAGAGCGATTGGTTCCCTATGCTGAATCATTGATGAATACTTGGCTACAAGCTAAAAAAGAAATTTCACATGCTTCACAACATACTGAACTATCAATTGGCGCTACAGCTTCGCTCTGGGAAGGATATTTGACAGATTGGATGCAAACGCTCTATGAACAACATGATGAGCTGCGCTTAGAAGCGAGGATATCAACGCGCCAATCTCTTGTTAAACAACTTCATTCCCGAGAATTAGATCTGTTAATCGCAACAGAGCCGCCAAAAATGGATGAATTTGAAAGCACCGTGATTGGTACAATTGAATTACGATTAATGGCGTCACAAAAAAATGTAGCGCTGACTAAATACAATTATATCAAGCTTGAATGGGGAGCTGATTTTCAGCCAACAAATGAACCCGCTTTAACTTTAGATGATTCACCCGTCATGATAACGACATCGGCGCATATTGCCCGTCAATTACTTCCTGTATCGCTTTCTGCTGCGTTTTTACCATCACATTGGAATGAATGTTACACTGGACTAAAAATACTCTCAGAAGCATCAATAAAAAAACCACTCTATGCAATCTGGCTACAAAAAAATGACCAACAAGTACTTATTAGCCAATTAATCAAAACACCAGTTCAAAATGCGCCTTTAGTAACTTCATCTTGATGATTTTTATTTTTAACCTACTAATTTGAATGGTTAAAAATATTCCAATAAAGATAATCACGATAGAATGGCTATCTCAATACATTATTACAGAGATAGCCAATAACAATAATTATTGTGTATTTTTCAAAAAATTTGGAACTCATACACTTACTTAGTGATGATAATCTTTTATTAAAATTAAATAATACTAAAACTTATTAAATAAAAATAAAATTAATCATATCTAGTTTAGATATTATATAAATAAATTATTATCGCAATTTATCTATAATATAATTTCATCACACACCTGTAACCATTTGTTTTATAAATATAAATTAATCCATTCAACTACTAAAAAATCATTAACAAAATAATAAACCCGTCTTAATCATAACAAATAAATAATATAACTATATTAAGTAAAAAAGTGATATTACTTGATACATTTCATCAATAATATATATAAAGTGTTGTATTAGAATTATGTAAATTAATAATACTTCACTAAAAACCATATGAGATTTTAAGGATTAAATCCCATATAATCAAATAAATAGAGATCTTATATATTCTAAAACCTTCCAATAAGCACTAATGATAAGATCTTTAAGCTCTTTTGGCCAAATAACTGGACTTGGCGATTAGATAAAGCGTGCTAAATTTTCTCTTCACTATCTCTGGTAGCTTAAAGCATTATTCTATATTTACATATACTTTATAAGACCACTTCGTCTTGCATTTTAAGGCAATGTTGTTCTTGATRACTTGATGACTTGATGAMTTGATGAYTWGATGACTTGATGACTTGATGACTTGATSACTTGATGACTTRATKACTTGATGWYTWGATGAMTTGATRACWWGATGACTTRATGACTTGATGACTTGATGACTTGATGACTTGATGACTTGATGACTTGATGACTTGATGACYWGAATRATTGAWRACTWGAACAACWATCAAYTAATACAARAWGAAARACCYGATTAAWATAACCGGGTTATCAATAAGATACTTCTTTTATTTTTACTTAATTGGTAACTGGCAGGGGCGGAGAGACTCGAACTCCCAACACCCGGTTTTGGAGACCGGTGCTCTACCAATTGAACTACGCCCCTAATTAAGTGGCGGAACGGACGGGACTCGAACCCGCGACCCCCTGCGTGACAGGCAGGTATTCTAACCAACTGAACTACCGCTCCACTCTATTCTTCGCCTTTCGGCTGCTTATCACATTGCAATAAGCCTTTAATTTAATGTCTGGCAGTTCCCTACTCTCACATGGGGAGACCCCACACTACCATCGGCGCTACGGCGTTTCACTGCTGAGTTCGGCATGGGGTCAGGTGGGACCACCGCGCTATTGCCGCCAGACAAATTCTGTGTGTTCCCGTTTAATCTCACTCTCGTGCACTAAACCAGAACATYAATCTCGAACAAGCTGCTGTGTTCTTCACCTCTCGGCTTCTCACGCTTMTTGAATCAACATAATCTCTCTAAAACACCTTCGGTGTTGTCAGGTTAAGCCTCACGGTTCATTAGTATTGGTT